>LKPX01000031.1 GCA_001443525.1 Desulfobacteraceae bacterium RAAP-1
GCGAAACCACAATCTGTTTCACGATTGCAATGATAATGATAAATAATATAAAGTTATTCAGTTTGGCAAATTTCTTTAAACGATTATACAGGGTTGTTTCCATAACTTTATCATTCATAAAAGCTTCCTATCATTTTATTAGCATTGATGCCACAATGGATATAACGATTAAATATCATTAGAAAAGCATACTAAAAGCCTTTTGTAAATGAGCCGTCCTATTCCACGTATCGATTTATTATATTCCAACTTATTTTGTAATGCAGACAGTTCCTCCTCGGTAATATCCGATTGCTCATTAATCTGCTGACCATATCCTTGATGAATCGATTCTATCTGCTTTAGATGGACAGCGGCTTGTTGTTGGCTTTAATCCAGTTTTATTCCGTGAAGACCGCAGCAGTCGCCAGGAAAAACTTCAGTTCTTTGAAACCTATATCCAAAATGAAAACCTTGGCCTGCAAAATGCTAAAAGGGATCGGAATCACAATACTATAAAAAATCGTATCGTCTTTGAATTAAAATGATTGAAGCTAAAAAAATACTATCATGATCCCATACTGCACTCCATTAAGATTAGCAATACACTTAAAGATGGCAGCATTAAATGGGGCGACAGCTTTAAAATTGAAATTTAGATCAATAGTGAAACTCTTGCCGCAGAAAAACTATTAGATGGTGTATGCGTTTTTGTGTCCAACCACATTGAGAAACAGGGGGCAAAGTTTCAAACTCAAGGCACCCAAATCATCAGGACTTATCGTGAAAAAACCAAGATTGAAGACGTTTTCAAGAATGTGAAATCGTTTTTAAAAATCAGACCATTTTTTGTGAACAAAGATAAATCTACTGGTAAAATCATTAGAAAATCGGTGGAACTTCCCAAATGCACTCGCAAGCTACTCCAGCAAATCGGGATGGAGCTCATAGCCGTTGAAACTTGACTTATTGCTTAAATATAATAGTTGATGGCCTCGTAAAAAGTCGGTTTTAGCCTATTTTTACAACAATAACATCTTGAATTTATTGGTTGTTAATATCTGGTTTTTGACTTTTTACGAAGCCGTCAACATTGATAACGGACCAGAATGCAGTGGCCGCCGCACTCAATTTCTGTTTCGCTTGTTCCCCAATGGTCACTGATGTGAGCGTCTTCAGAAATTGCGACTTTGACGCAATCCTTTGAGCTTACAGGATAAGTTTCTCCAAAGTCCAAAAATCGTTATACTTGTTATTATCCTCTTGGTGAAGTATATTGCACTCTGCCCGCCTTTTGTTAAGAACGGAGATTATCATGCACAAAAATGATCACAATTAAATTCAAACACGTTCAGATACCCGTGCTGGCTATGGGAAAGGGCTGGCTGATCGTGGATAAACCCGCTGGCCTGACGGTTCACAACGCGACCGGCCGGGATATTTGCTCCCTGGTTTCCACCTGGATACAAAAAGAAGTGCTGCTTACGGAACAGATCGATTTGGACCCGGAATTTGGCGTCAATTCGGTTCATCGCCTGGACAAGGAAACCAGCGGCGTTATGCTGCTGGCCGCCAACCGAGAGAATTTTAGCTTTTTTTCCAATCAGTTTGAATCCCGTCAGGTAAAAAAGCGATATGTCGCCATTTTGCATGGCCGGCTTGAAAAACCGGACGAAAACGACCCGTGGGGAACATGGGGATGGCCTCTGTCAGAAACCGCCGGCGGGCGACAGCATCCCGAAGGCCCTGGAAACCGAAAGGACAGCCAGACCCATTACTGGATTCTTGACCACAGCGCCCATTACACAATGGTGGAAATCGAGCTTCTCACTGGTCGCACACATCAGATCCGGCGGCATGCAAAACTATCTGGTCATCCGGTTGTCGGCGACACACGCTACGGATCAAAACGGGCTATCAACACCTTGAAACGGCGTTTTGACTTTAACCGTCTGGCACTGCATGCCCGTACGCTTACCCTGCAACTGCCCGACAAAAAAGTGCCGGAAACCATCGAAACCCCGACGATTCCCACCCAAATGCGGGATCTGTTTCAAAATGACCTTGCAGCAACGCCCTCTGGTATTTTTTTTACGCCCAGGAATCCAGGACAAAATACTCCGTCTGTTGCCGTTTAGCGCCTGCGCGTTTGATTTGGAAAATCAACCTATTACAAGTACATCAAAGATATTTTACAATAAACGATATGGATAATGATCAACTCAAAACATTGATTGAAAAAATTCAGAAGGGAGATATCGGCGTTGACGCAGCGATGGAAATCCTCAAACGCCTGCCGTTCGAGGATATTGGATTCGCCAGGATAGATCACCATCGGTGCATCCGAAACGGCGCACCAGAAGTGATTTATTGTGAAGGGAAAACCCTTTTCCAGATACAGGAAATCGTTCGAAGGCTTGCCACCTATCATCCCAATATCCTGGCAACCCGCGCCAGTCACGCTGTATATGAAGCCATTCAGGACACCCAGTTGCCATGCGTCTATCATGACATGGCCAGAATCGTCGTAATTCAACCGGATGATATCGAAAAAATCGGGCAGATCGTGGTGGTTTCCGCCGGAACATCCGATATGCCAGTTGCCGAAGAAGCTGCGGTTACCGCTGAGACCCTGGGCAATCAGGTCAAACGGCTGTACGACGTCGGGGTGGCGGGTATTCACCGGCTTCTGTCGGTATGGGACGATTTGTCTCATGCCAATGCCACGGTCGTAGTGGCAGGCATGGAAGGCGCTTTGGCCAGTGTCGTGGGCGGCCTTGTATCATGCCCTGTCATCGGAGTGCCCACCAGCGTCGGCTACGGCGCCAGTTTCGGCGGCATTGCAGCGCTCCTCAGCATGCTCAACAGTTGTGCTTCCGGTGTATCCGTTGTCAATATCGACAACGGATTCGGCGCAGGATATCAGGCAAGCATCATTAATCATCTGGCGACACGACACTGATGGCAATGCACAAAAGCAGGGGAAAAACGAATTCAAATAGTTTATTTCCGGATAGCCACGGCAATATCAGCGTTTTGAGGCATCCTCAGGCATCCCGCAGATGGCCAGGATCATGTTTTCGAGAACCAGGGATGGGTTTGTTCTGCTGGATATCAGACTGACATTGGCGTGATACAGGTGGCTGACGGCCTGGATGAGTTCCTGCCTGGAAAAATGATCGGCATTTTGCAACAGCTTGTACACCGCAAAGGCGTTTGACTGTTTGGATACCAGCAGCTCGGTGGAGGGCTGAGAAGGCTTTTTCTTTTGTTTTCCAGGCAGTGCAGAGGTCTCATCCGACGAAGCATCGCGACGCTTCCATATATCAAGGCGCTCAATCAAGGCGCCATCCTGCGCCTGAAGCGCCGGAAGTACTGTCTGGTTGAACTGCCTGTTGAACTGATCGTAAGAACATCCGGCCTTCCAGAATCTGAACGCCGGTGTTTCCATCAAGTCTTTCAGAATCAAAAGTTTCCGGATCTGTTTAGTGATGGCCGATACAATTTGAAGCGGAAAAAACCCCCTGGAAAGCAGGGCGCGCAGATAAAACAGAGCGGATTCCGGCTTCCGATCCAGCACAGCCCCCGTCATTTCATAAATGGGATCCTGACGGGTGCGGGGAATGACAGCCTGCACATCTTCGGCGGTAATGGATTTACGCTCCCCTGCATACTGCGCCAGCTTTTGAAGGTTGCCGGCGAATGTTCTCAAATCAAACCCTGTAATTTCCACAAGCTGCTGAAACGCATCCTTGGCCATGGTTTTACCCAGCGGCGTCAGTACAGACTTGAGCTGTTCCCCTAAAATAGCGGCTTTGGCTTTTTTGTCCGCCCATGAATCCGTAGCCGGCGCCGAGCAGTCTATGACCAGTCCCTTCTCCGCAATGATCTTGTAAAGCCCTTTTCGCTTGTCCACCATATCTGTTGTCAGAATCAGGCGCGCATCCGGAACAAATCCTTTTTCAATCGCCCGCTGTAAAATCTTGGCGCTGTCTTCACCGGAAGATGCGCCGACCGGATTTTCCATGCAGTAATCCACCAGACTGTCTATCCATGCGGCATCCTGCCCGACATCCGCATCCAGCTTCAGCGCTGTGTAATTTTTATCACGGATATCTTCGATGGTCAGGTTCATCACGGACAGCAGTGAAAAAAAACCGCGGGCCGCCGACTTGATGTCTTTCTCATCAAAGGCGGTTTTGATTTTCTGGAAAAGATCATCCGCGTTTTTCTTGCCATGAAAAATCCGGGTATCCAGAAAACCCACCACCTTCTCTTCAGAAAAAAAAGAATAGGTGGAGAGTTTTTCGATAGCGCCATACACGTTTTCCGGAGCGCCATCCACGGATTCATAGCTCACGGTCTGCTTTTCCGGCGGCACTATCGCGTTCAGAACCATGTGAAGAGCTGTTTTATAAAGCAGCTCATCCCCATATATCAGTATCGCTGACGGCAGCAACGCTCCCGCGGCGGAGATACGGCTAAGGTAAGCTTTGATGTCGGCATACAGGATTTCAGACATTCGCAGTACAAAAAAGCCATTTGTTATTGATGGGAAAAAGATCCGAATATGGCGTGCCTCAGCCATACCAGACCGAATTTCAGCAGCTCTGTATCATTCTCCTGAATCATCTTCCAGGATTCCGCGCTGAGATTCAGCTTCTGACAGGAATAATTATCCGTCAGGTACTGTCTGAATGTATCCAGGTCGTAATAGACCATATGAAAAAGCTGCCGCTGCCCGTCATCCAGGGGCCCCGGCAACAGACGATTTTTTAAACTGATGATATCCATCATCCGGTCATTCATATCATCGTAGGAAGCAATGTCCTGAGATGCTATCCACTCTCTGACGGTCTGCGGATGATTCTCTTCATGTCCCTTACAGTGAGGCTCCACCAGTAACCCATATTGTACGGTCATTTTTCCGGTTTCACGTGACCGGGAAAGCATTCTGGCAAGCGGATACGTGCGGCAGGAAGAGGGCCGGCTGTCATATACCCGGCAGCCTTCCGGCGACATAAAAATACAGGAAAAGCCATCTTCCCGCCTATTTTTCAATGTTCGTACTGGAATTCCGGTTTCCGGGCCGATATGTCGGGACGTATAGGTTTCCAGAAAGTCACTGGAAGTCATTTTAAGATGCTGTTTGAGCCGCAGCACATCATAAGGGGTCAAAAACTGGTTCACGTCCCTGCAGCACTCATTGAAACAGGAAACGCCGGCGTGGCAGGAAAATTTGAACGTATCATCCAAAGATAAAGGGATAAGAATTTGTTCTTCCATGGTTATGTCTCACCAAAAATCGAAAGGTTATTTGATACTGCTTTTTATCACATCATACATTCCCGAAACAAGCTGATTCATCAGAATTGACGGCTTCGTAAAAAGTCCGGATGCTGCGTTGCGCTGCATCCTTCGTCGTTGCAGCGTACCCAAAAGTACGCTTCACTCCTTGCGGATTTGCGCGCCTTGCCTGCGAACTTTTTACAAAGCCGTCTGAAAATCGACTTTTTACGAGAGCATCAGAATTGACGAATGTAAGTTTTCCGGTTAGTTCGCAGATATCAAGCAATTCATGTTTTTATAAATTTTTAAAGAAAATGGATATTGATACAAATATGTAATCATAAAAATATGATATTACAATATTGTATAGACGGTCAGATTTTATATCATGTAAAAACGGGTTGTTATAATTGGCACGCATTTTGATTATACCGATAAGCAAATCATTGTTTTGAATTCGGCATTCAAAAGCCTCCGGTTAAAATGACAACACACGTAACGAAAGGAGAAGATTATGGCAAACGAACCTCAGCCCACCCGAGGAACACTCGGTCTGACAGGGTTAACAATGAATGCGATGGCGTTGATTGCTCCGGGCGCATTCCTGTGGTTGACATTTCAGATGCAGTCATTGTACGGCGCACCGATGGCGGGCTGCGCCATGTGGTTTGGTATCATATTTGCGCTGATGCTGTGTTTCGCCACAGCCATCAGCTATTCGGAACTGGCCAAACTTTACCCTGGCCCGGGTTCATCCTATTTATACGCTGAGCAGGCATTTCTCTCAAAGACACACGCCTACAGCTTTGCGCGGATCGCTAAATTCATCACGGGCTGGGCAAGCCACCTCTATTACTGGGTATATCCCGGCGTCATGGTCGGCGTGACGGCGATTCTGAGCGGATACCTGCTGTATCAGTTTTTCCCGGATTCTTTCAGCGGCGTCTATAACAGCCCGCTCTTCATGGTGCTTTTCTGCATTGTGTTTTCATTCGGTGTAGCCTATATCGCCTTTCGCGGCGTAACGGGCACAACGGCTGTCAATGTGGCGATTAATGTCATCCAGATATCGGCGCTCCTGATATTTTCCGTGATTGCGCTGGGCTATCGTTTTCAGCATCCGCAGGGTTCCACAGGGTTTCATTTGTCCAGCGGTGTCGCTGTGAATTATCAGGTGGCTCAGGGCGTTCAGAAAGACAGCGCCGGAAATCCACTGCCGGTTTTAGACGCCGATGGTAAACCAACCGTTGACAAACAGGGAAAGCCGATATATCTGATGCAGGATTTGCTGGACGCCAAAACCGGTATGCCGGTTCCGGCCGATAAGGACGGCAACCCTGTCAGCGATCCGAAGCTTGCCGCTCCATTTACGGTGGACTATACCGACGGCGCGATCACCAGGGACGACAAGGGAGGCGAAATCTTCAACTATCATTCGACCGCATCGTCCGTCATTTCGCCTCACGGGTTCAGCTTCATTTTCATTCAGGCCGCCATTGCCATTCTGATTCTGGTTGGCTTTGAATCGGTAACCTCCATGGGCGATGAAGCCAAACATCCTAAAAAGGATATCCCCAGAGCTGTTCTGTTATCGCTGGCGATTCAGGGTGCGGTGTGCTATGTCATTGAATATTTTGCAGCCAATTACTTTCTCCACAACGGTTACACCATGCCGATGGCGGGCGCATCCAGCGCTCCGGTCGGCGACATGATGGTTCTTGCCGGAACGTGGCTTTTCGGGAGTTATACAGCCGGCAAGGCGTTCATGCTGGTACAGGCGTTCACCGTGTTTCTGGCGCTGATCGGCACCACGCTTTCCTGCCTCAGCACGGGCGCCAGAGTCACCTACGCCATGGGCAGGGATGAAGAAATGCCGTCTCATTTCGGGCTCCTGCACGGAAAAACGATGTCGCCTTACCGGGCGATCTGGGCGTTGGCCTTCATTTCCGCCGTCATCGGCATCCTGACGGTGTCGGTGTATCTCGGCGGCCAGTCCGCAGCGCCCGCGGCATTGGACAAGCATAACTTCTGGTACAGCTTCGGCATATTCTCTCCGGAAATGTACACAAAGCTGCCCAACACCCTGGTCATCATGACCCTGGTCAGCAATTTCGGAACCTTTCTGCTCTACATGATCACCTGCTGGATCGCCATTGTAGCGTTTAAGGAACATCACAGCTATAACGGATTCAAACACATGGTGGTTCCGGTTCTGGGGCTGATAGCAAATCTGATCATCATGCTGTTTTATCTGATCGGGCCGTTTATGGTCGCAGGAATGAGCTGGAAGGAGCCTTACATTGCTCTGGGGATTTGCGGGCTCTGGGGCATTTATGGAGCGTTCTATTTCGTAAAAACGAGCAAAGCTACAGGAAAGGCAATTTTGCTCAAGGAAAGACCCGCTTAAGCGCGTTGGGCACCTGGAAAAATTGAGACATCCCTGCCTGTGAAGCATATATCCTGTACGCTTCACAGGCAGGGATAATCAGCCACTGAACCTGTTCGCCTGTCCCCCAGCTTTTGATATTTTTTCTATAAACCATTACCGTTACCAAACACTGAAGATGCTATCATGGAACTGATCTACGCCGAACTTTCTTCACCCGGTCCCGCTCGTGAAAATAACGAGGATTTTATCGGATTCTGGGAGCCGCAGACGCTGGAGGAAAAACGCAGCCGCGGGGCTGTCGCCATGCTGGCCGACGGCGTAGGAGGGCTGCACCACGGAGAGGTGGCCAGCCGTCTGGCGGTGGAAACCGCTATCAAGACATTTTCTCAGGCTTCCGGAGAACCCGCGCCGCAGCAACTGATCGCACAGATGTTTGACGCCGCCAATCTTGCGGTTTATGACAAAGGCATGGAAGATCACGGAAAGTTTCGCATGGCGACCACCCTGGCGATTGTGGTGTTCCGCAACGATGAAATCAAGATCGGTACGGTCGGGGATTCCCGTGTGTACCTGGTCCGCAAGGCCACCATCAAACAGCTTTCCACGGATCACACATATGTAGGAATGCAGCAGAAATTCGGGCTGATTTCCGAACAGGACGCCAAAACCAGCGAGAACCGTTCCATTCTGATACGCTGCGTGGGGCTTGAACCCGTGGCGCGAGTGGATGTGGACAGCACCATGGTCTTTAAAGGAGATCATGTGGTGCTGTGTTCCGACGGTCTTTACACCTATGTCGCAGACAGTGAAATTGCGGACATCGTCTCCCGCCTTTCCCCGGCCCAGGCTTGCCGTCAACTGATCTCTCTGGCGGAACAGCGAGGCACCGAGGACAATCTTTCAGTGCAGGTGATTCACATCACCGATGTCGAAAAAATAGCCTATTACCGCGGGGTTCCAATGTACCTTGAAACCCCGGACCCGACCACCCGTTATGAACTGCGTCCCGGACAGACACTGGACGACCGCTTCCTGATTATCGAAACCGTTGCCCGCAGCGGCATGGCCAGCATATTCAAGGCGACAGATTTGACCACCCGGGAAACGGTGGCGCTCAAGGTTCCTTTCATGGAATTTGAAAGCGACTCGGGCTTTTTTTCGAGATTTCAACGCGAACAGGAAATAGGACTTCGTCTGAATCATCCGTATATCCTGAAATTCA
This sequence comes from Desulfobacteraceae bacterium RAAP-1, assembly GCA_001443525.1. Taxonomy (GTDB): domain Bacteria; phylum Desulfobacterota; class Desulfobacteria; order Desulfobacterales; family Desulfatirhabdiaceae; genus RAAP-1. The sequence continues at coordinate 8,880 of LKPX01000031.1, forward strand.
TTCCCGTGGATGAAGCAAAACGCAGCAGACCTTATATCGTTACCGAGTTTCTCCGCGGCTATACGCTGGCGCTTCTTCTGAACGGCATGCGTCCGATGCCCGAAAAAGACGCGATCAAACTGGCGATACGTTTCTGTGACGCTCTCTCGCATATGCATGAACACGGTGTGATCCACCGCGACCTCAAACCGCAAAACATCATGATCTGCTATGACGGCACCATTCGCATCATGGACTTTGGCATCGCGAAAGCCGCCGCCGGCCGACGCATTACGTTCACCGGATTTACGCCCGCCGTAGGAACACCGGACTATATGGCGCCGGAGCAGGTAAAGGGAAAACGCGGCGACGAACGCACCGATATTTATAGTCTGGGCGCCATCCTTTATGAGATGGTGGTCGGGGTGGCGCCGTTCGAATGTGAAAACGAGAATCCGTTTGTGGTCATGAATGCCCGTCTCACCGGCGATCCGCCAGCGCCGCGAAAACGAAATCCCAATGTTTCGGAACAAATGGAGGAGGTCATTCTTCACGCCATGGAGCGCGATCCGCAGAAGCGCTATGCGTCTGCAGCGGCCATGAAAGAGGAACTGACACATCCCGAATCCGTCGTGTTGACAGGCAGATGCCACCGGCTTCAGGTATCCACCCCGGAAAAGCGCGCCTGGAGAAAAACCGTCGGTATCGTACTGGCGATATCGGTTCCCGTTCTTATCCTGACACTGCTTCTGCTGCTGATCATCCATCGAGGAGCCTCTCATTGAATCATCGCTTGATTTTGCCGTTGTCACAAATTAGTATGAACGGTTATATAATGTATATCCTTAAACTAATGACAAATATGGCATCAAATCAGACATAATGAGATTGGCGGGCATCATATATGACAATTCGGGAAAAATTTGAAAAACGGGAAAAAAGTTTTTTATCTCCTTTTGGATGTCTGAGTTCAGAATCCAGAGGGAGAGATCGCCATGAAGAACCCTGTCCTCTGCGTACGGTGTTTCAAGTGGATCGGGATCGCATCGTTTACTCGAATGCTTTCAGACGACTGAAATATAAAACACAGGTATTTCTGGCGCCCCTTGGTGATTATTATCGAACCCGTCTGACCCATACGCTGGAAGTATCGCAAATGGCCAGAAACATTTCCCGCGCTCTGCTCCTCAATGAAGATTTAACCGAAGCGATTGCACTGGGACACGATCTGGGACATCCGCCCTTCGGACACAGTGGAGAAAGAGCGCTTCAGGAAATTTATTCCAGAAACTTTTCTCATAATGAACAAAGTGTCCGGGTGGTGGAAGTCCTTGAAAACAGAGGGAAGGGGTTGAATTTAACCCGCGAGGTCAGAGATGGAATTCTGAAGCATTCCAAGGGATTCGGTAAAATAATACCCGATGATCCCTCTGAAATGGCCTGTACGTTTGAAGGCAGAATCGTTCGGATCGCTGATATCATGGCATACCTGAATCACGATCTGGACGACGCTGTCCGCAGTGGTGTGATTACAATGGATCAGGTTCCTGAATCCTGTATCCGGATTCTCGGACAGACGCATTCACAGCGCGCCACCACCATGATTCGAAACCTGGTTTTCTCCAGTGAGGTTAAGGATGGCGAGCTCATATTGAAAACGAGCGATGAGGTCAGCATGGCGATGAACACACTGCGTAATTTTTTATATGACAATGTCTATCGTTCGCCCCGTGTGCACAAAGAGTTTATAAAAGCCAAAAAAATATTGTCCGAACTCTACTCCTGCTTTCTGGATCAGCCAGAGATATTCAAGAAAGAACTTTCATCCGTGGAAATGTCCTGGTTCAACTACAACGACCTGTCGCATGAACGCTCGGTATGTGATTTCATTGCCAGCATGACAGACCGCTGTGCGCTGAATCTTTATGAAAAAATATTTTTCCCATCGCCTCTGGTATGAAGCCGGCATACGGGAAGACGAACGAGATGAGAAGCGACCGAAAGCTCTTATAAAAGGTGATGGTTTATGGTATTTGCCGTGAATGCCAATGATTTTGAAATATTTATGTCTTTTTCAGACAAAATTTCCGCTTTGTTCCGGAAAATGGATGAAGACTACGCCGCCGCAGCGGAACGTTACGGGTTTATCTGCACCGGCTGCACGGAAAGCTGCTGCCAGACCCTGTTTTATCACCATACCCTGATTGAATACACGTATCTGCATGCAGGGCTGCAAACACTTGAGACTGAAGACCGGCGCATCATCCGCGACCGCGCCCTGAATGCCGTTTCTCGCACCGTTAACCAGCCCGCAGGCCCTGTAATGTGTCCATTGAATCAGGATGGCCGGTGCCGGTTGTACGACTATCGGCCCATGATATGCAGACTTCACGGCCTTCCCCATGAACTGCATCATCCTGTCAAGGGCATCTGCAGAAGCCCTGGCTGCCATGAATTCGAAGCGCATCACGCCGGCAAACCATATGTGCCCTTTGACAGAACGCCTCTGTATCGGCAACTCGCTGAACTCGAAACATCCTTTCGACAGGAAACGGGTTTTTGCGAAAAAATTAAAATGACCATTACGGAAATGATCATCCATGACGAAAAAAAGGAGAAGATTAAATGACACCTGTAGCATGGCTTGTTTTTATTGGAGCAGCACTTCTGGAAGTCGGCGGGGACGCCATGATCCGAAAGGGACTGCATAAAGCAAGCCTTTTTTTCATTATCACCGGCTTTTTAATTCTGGGATGTTATGGTATGACCGTCAATATCGTAAAATGGGATTTTTCCAGATTATTGGGAGTTTATGTCGCGATCTTTGCACTTATCAGTGTTCTGTTCGGTTTGCTGGTATTCAGGGAAACGATTTCTGTATCCACATGGGCGGGGCTGGCCATCATCATGCTCGGCGGGATGGTGATTCAATTCGGCAGTTGACGATGAAAAAGCGGCGCAGTCTCTGAAACTGCGCCGCTTTTCTTTGTATCACGGATTACCGGAATGCCTTGTTGCGGATGGAAAAATCCGGATACGCCATGACTGCAACCTCACTTTGATCGAGTCCGGCAAATTCCATTTCTTCCATCACTCTGAGCGGAATGATTTTGTCCAGAATCCTGAAAAACAGATACATCACCACAAACACGAATACCGCGTTGGTCAGAATCCCGATGACCTGAGCCAGGAACTGGTGGATATCTCCATAAAAAAGCCCTTTCACAGGCCCTGCAATCCCATTATAGTTATCGCCGTAGGTGCCGTCTGCAAAAAGCCCCAGCGCCAGAACTCCCCATGCGCCGTTGACGCCATGAACCGATATGGCGCCCACCGGATCATCCACTTTCAGTACCCGCTCCACGAAAAAAATACTGACGCAGAGGATAACCCCAGCCATCGTACCGATGATAACGGCAGAAACCGAATTGACAAAGGCGCAGGGAGCGGTAATCGCTACCAGACCCGCCAGAAAGCCGTTGGCGATCATGGAAATATCCGGCTTGCCATAACGCATCCACATATAGACCATGGATGAAAAAGCGGCAGCCGCAGAAGCCAGCATGGTATTCGTGGCCACCACGCCGATTCTCAAATCGCCGCCGGCAAGTGATGACCCGGCATTGAACCCGAACCATCCAAAGGCCAGAATGAAACATCCGGCGATCGCCATGGGGATATGATGCCCAGGCAATGCGTTGGGAGAACCGTCAGATTTGTACTTGCCAAGCCGGGGACCCAACACCATTGCACCGGCGAGCGCGGCCACACCGCCTGTCATATGCACGACAGATGAACCGGCAAAGTCCACAAGGCCATGCCCGAATCCGAACGTTTTCCCGAGTTGCGACAGCCAGCCACCGCCCCACACCCAGTTGGCGTACAGGGGATATACAATACCCGAAATGAAAAACCCATATACCACAAAGGACTTGAATGTCCAACGCTCCGCCATGGCGCCGGTAGGTATAGTGGCGGTCGTATCCATAAATACCACCTGAAACAGAAAAATCGTGAAAACCACCACATCATACGTACCGCCGGAAAGAAAAAACCCTTTGGCGCCGAACAATCCGAACGGCTTTCCAAACAATGTGACTGTCACTTCATGATTCAGGACGCCGCCGCCGCCCAGAGAGGCAATACCGCCGACGCCTCCCATCTGAATGGCGAATCCGCAAATCCAGTATCCCAGAAGCCCCAGTGCATAGATCATAAAATTCATCGCCATCGTGTGTCCGGCGTTTTTGGCCTGAGTAAAACCGGTTTCTGCAAAAGCGAATCCAAGCTGCATAAACATGACCAAAAACCCGCATATCAATGTCCAGACCACATTCATGGCTATCCGGTTATGACCGATCACATCCGCCAGTTTGGCGGCAAGAGGTTCAGTGGCCGCCATGCGCTGCATCTCCGCAGCGGTTGGCGCTCCTGGAGTCGCGCCGATGACATCCGCAACCCCGCCAGTCGCCGTACCCGATGGATCAGGTTTTACCGCCACCGGCGTCTGAACAGAAGGCGCGGCATCCTCCGCAGACGCTGGAGAAACCATTCCCCGATAATTGCCAGTCGTTATCAGGGCCATCACCATCATTCCCATTATCACTGTCTTCCATTTCATAGCCATCTCCTTGAATTTCATATCCAGCCTCTCACCAAAAGACGAAGAGCCAGCGAACTATTGATCCGGATTATTGAAATGCAATTAGAATACCATAATAAACGGCTTTGAAATAACACGTGATATCAAAATGGATTTTTTCAGGCCATGTACAATTTTGTATTGTTATAAATATTTTAAAACAATTTTGTCGTTACGGGTATAAACAAAATATCATATGCTCGTTAAACAACGAGAATATTTACTCTAAAAGAGGAATTAAGAATGCGATGGTGACAGCTTGTTTTTAGCCATATTAAGTCAATGTCATTGGGCTTTGTTGGCTTGAAATATGGCGGATTTGGCTACATTTCTAAACAATCTTGACTGCTGATTCTTCTCCAGGCGCTTTGTCTGAAAAACAGGAGAGCAGATACGACCTGAGATTGTCTTGTTTGCTTTTCATGCCCAACTTTTTTCTAATCTTGCTTCTGTGATAATCAACTCCCCGTGACGAAATATTCAACAAATCGCCGATTTCTTTGCTCGATTTTCCATCCTTTAGAAGACTTGCAACCAATAGCTCCTTATGGGTCAAATTGAGGTGTTTTGTTGAAACCTTATGTAAAAAAGGAGAGACAATATGCGCCAGATGGGATTCCAGCAGAAGCGCATATTTCAACGCATCATTGCTCATCCGGTATTTCTTCATCTGCTCAATACAAGGAATGATTAATTCACTGACATTTCTTACGACACTTTCCTCAATTTCAAATTTATCTGCTTCTCTTTTTCTCATTATCACATTCAAGGCTATGTTGGTTTCTTCAAGGTCATGAGTCTTCAATTCGAGTTCTTTAGTTCTCTGGAGTAAAGCATCTTGAATCTTTTTTTGTTCCGTTATGTTTTCATATGTAACGATAAGACTTCTGCTATGTTGTAAAGCTTCACCGATTCTTACCGCCTTGATCCGGCAGAAAATTGCTTCTCCGTTCTTGTGCTTGTATAAAAATTCAGGCTCTTCATAAATTCTTGTTTTTTCAAGAGTTGAATAAGCCATTTGTCCCATTCGTTTATAATCCAAATCGCAAAGAAATAGCATTCTTGTCGAATTTCCAATCAACTCTTTGGGCTTCCATCCAAAAACCGACTCCACGGCATTGTTGACGAATATGATTTTACGATCCTCCAAATACATAATTGCATACGGAGTAGCATCTAATATGGAAGACCTTAACTTGTCGAATTCTTCAATCTTCAATCTTGCTTCTCTCAGCTCCGTTATATCCATAGAAGTCACAAGAATGGCGGGTCTTCCCTCAAAGATAATGCTCGTGACCATCTCCATCAGCCACAGATTTTCAGCTTTCCTGTTTACTGCCCGATATAAATAAGGATTGGTTCTTTTTCCATGCAGCATTTGCTTGGCGTACTTCATGACCTTCGTTCTGTCCTCGGGATGAACAATATTATGCGCTTTCTTGCCAATTAATTCATGAGGTTCATAGCCCATATAGGATGCTGCGTACTTATTCAGATATTTGAATTTTCCGTCCTGTATCAAATAAACGCCTGCAAAAAATCCTTCCGCCAGATTTCTGTAGAGGTTTTCGCTCTCGATCAAACGACTCTCTATCCTATTTATTTCGCTTATATCCTCATAAGTTACAACAACCTTCCTGTTTGTGAGACTGTCGCCTATCTTACTTGAACTCAAGCGGCAGGTGATTATGCCACCGTCTTTGCGTTTGCATTGGTATGCGGATTTCAGCACCACCGGCTCATTTTCAAGAGCTGAGTAGAGTTCCCTGCCAACCCTCTCATACTCTTTTTCGGTCGGATACAGAACCATGGTCGATCGGCCCAACAACTCCTGAGGTTTCCACCCGAAAACCCTCTCCACGGCAAAATTGGCAAAAATGATTCTGCGATCTTCTAACCCAAATGTCGCATGAGGTGAGGCATCAAGAATGGATGACGCTAAATCATTGATCATCGAACTCTCCTTTAGTTCAGATTGAGTTCTTCAAAGGTTTCAGCCTGTCTGGACGTCAGATTTTCAGGTTTCTTTAAAAATATGTCGCGTATTCAAAAGCGTGAAACGAAGTGGATGCTAGTAAATACTATGATTCGCGTGAAGATCGACTTGTATTTTTATTCGTTGCGAATGCTGATGGTGGCATAATATACGGAAAATAAATCGAAACCAGAATATAAAATCAGATAATTCGTAAGATACGAGTACTATTTTGTAACAGTCATCTAAAATCTGCAATCGATTTTTAGACGCTGGTGGCGCGTCATTCGGACCTAAAACAAGGACACGAAATACAGTGTAAACCAGGAAGCGAGCGCGCTGAACGATCTTAAATTATGCAATGTGGGGGAAAAGCAAATGGAAACTATCAATGATATGCTGGAAGGCGCCGCACAATATGAGCCCGACAGAATTGCCGTTATGTTCGAAGAACGGCGGTTAACTTACAAAGAATTAAATCAAGAGATCAATAAGCTCGCAAATGGTTTAATTAAGCTGGGCATCGAGCGGGGGGATTTCGTCATGACGCAAATTCCCAATTCAGTCGAGTTTATCATCATCCATTACGCAATCATCAGGACTGGCGCCACGGTTATTCCCCTGAATGTCATGTACAGGCCTCATGAGATCAAGTATATCGGTGAGAATTCCAGAGCATGCGCGATTATCGCAGACGCAGCCTTATGGGAAGGCAATGCATCCGTCAAGAAAGACCTTCCTGCCCTTCAACATGTCATCATTGCCAATGGCCCTGCGGACAACGACGCCATCGCTCTCGAGAAAGTATTCACAGGTATTGACACCGCTCCGGAGGTTACTTACGGCATTAATGACATTGTGAGCATCATTTACACGTCCGGTACAACGGGCCGTCCTAAAGGCGCAACGCAAACGCACCGTTCTATCCTCTCGAACGTCATGGGGTGCTGCACCCGCAATAAATTCACCCGCGAGGACCGCTTGGTCTGTGGTCTGCCAATGTACAATAATTTCGCCATCAGTGTGGTCATGATGAGCGCTTTTTATATGGGAGCGGCGGTTGTGGTTGTCGACCGATTTGATGCCCGCAAAGTCCTTGATACAATCAAAAACCATAAGGGGACTTACTTCGCGGGTACGCCCACCATGTTTTCCTATTTTCTTCATGAATTCAAAGAGGGCCGTGATGATGTATCGTCGCTTCGAGTGACCAATTCGGGCGGTGCCCATTGTCCGGGCGAAGTCATCCGGCAGATCGAAAAAACTTTCGGCGTGACGCATCTGGAAGGGTATGGGCAGACCGAAGGATGCGGGTTTACGACGCTTAATCCTTATGTCGGCGTCCGGAAGGAAAACACCTCCGGCCCCCCCCCTTTCCAACTGTCTTATTAAAATAGTGGACGATAATGATAATGAGGTACCCGTTGGACAGATAGGCGAGATCGTTCTTAAGGGTGATTGCTTTTCCATTCATGGGTATCTGAATAGACCGGATGTCAACGCCGAAGTATATCGCAATGGATGGTTTCACAGCGGCGACATCGGAAGTGTGGATGAACATGGATATCTGGCTGTCGCTGACCGCAAGCAGGATCTGATCATCACGGGTGGGCAAAACATTTATCCCGCAGAAGTCGAAGAAGTACTCTACACCCATGACAAGGTGAGGATGGCCGCTGTCATCGGCATTCCTGATGCAGACAAGGGGGAACTCGCAAAAGCCTATATCGTGCTGAAAGAGGGTCAGGAAGCGACGGAAAAGGAGATCATTGATTACGTCCGCAGCCGCATTGCCAAGTTTAAAGCCCCGCGTTTGGTCGATTTTGTCAAATCCTTACCTCAAGGGCCCACGGGCAAGCTTCTTAAGCGCAAATTAAGAGAAATGGTGAAAAAGCAGCAGGATGCGCAAAGAACGTGTTGAACTACAGTGGCTTCCGAATTTAAGAGATCAATCATAACTTATTGGTACTATAATAAATTGTAAAATAGATTACAGATTTTACGGGGCATTAAATTACATCGAGGAGGTTTAAATTATGGATCCCCAAACGCTAAGTGTTATAGGTATTTTTGCCGGTCTGGCGACACTTGTCATTCTGGCCCTTAGAGGGTGGAGCATTATTATCATTGCGCCTGTTGCCGCAATCATCGTTCTTGTCTTTTCACAGGTCAATCTGTTAACGGGATTGAGTGAAATCTACATGAAAGGCTTCTCATCCTTTGCTATGAAATTCTTTCTCCTCTTTCTGATGGGAACCATATTCGGCAAAGTAATGGAAGACAGCGGAGCGGCTAAAAAAATAGCTGCTTTTATTCTCCGGCTCACGGGGAAAAAGAGGGAATTGTACATGGCCATGGCGATTGTCACGGTCTGCGGTTTGCTCGGGTATGGCGGGGTCAGCGTTTTTGTCATCCTCTTCGTCGTCGTACCCGTTGCCCGTCCCCTTTTCAAGGAAATGGATTTATCCTGGCACCTTTTCCCAGGAATCTACTTTTTCGGAGTTGCGACTTTTGTCATGAGCATGCTTCCGGGCACCCCTCAAATACAGAACATCATCCCTACAAAGTACCTGGGGACAACGGCGATGGCCGCACCGGAATTGGGTCTCTTGGCGTCGGCCACAATAATCATCGTTGACTATTTCCTTTTGGGCTGGATCATTAAACGTTCAAAATGCCGGGGAGAAGGTTATGAAGGATCCGATCCGTTCGCTGTAATGGCAGGTACTCAACAGGATGACGACAAGAACTTGCCGAATATCTGGGTTGCCTTCCTGCCGTCCATCGTATTGCTCATTTTGTTGAATATATTGAATGTAGATATCATTTGGTCGTTATTGGCAGGGACATTGACCGGTTTGATCGCCTTCCACAAGCAGTTACCTGACAAACGCAAGACGCTTATAACCGGGGGGACAAATTCCGCCATTCCGCTCATCAATACCTGCGCTGATGTTGGTTTCGGAACAGTGGTCGGAACCGTTATCGGATTCAAAACCATTTCCACCGCCCTCTTGAGCATTCCGGGTACGCCACTGCTTTCACTTTCTATTGCGACTCAGTTGATGTGCGGAGTGACCGGTTCCGCATCCGGAGGACTTGGAATCGCTATGGAGCTCTTTGCCAAACATTTTCTTGCCATGGGAATCAATCCGGAAGTCATACACCGGGTAGCCAGTTTGGCCACAGCCGGACTGGATGTAATGCCGCATAACGGCGCAGTTATTACAGCACTTGCCGTGGTAGGCCTGACGCATAAGGAATCTTATAAATACATTTTCATTCTGGCGCTTCTGGCTCCCATAATTACTAATATTTTTTGCGTCTTAGTCGCAACGGTATTGTATTAACAATCGTCATGCCTGTTCCGGGCGTAATAGCAAAATCAACCGACTGGCTCACGGATTTCTGGAATCAGGTGTGACGTCTTCGTAAAAAGTCCGGATGCTGCGTTGCGCTGCATCCTTCGTCGCTGCGGCGTACCATAAGTACGCCTCACTCCTCAGGATTTGCGCGCCTTGCCTGCGGTCTTTTTACAAAGCCGTCTGAAATGCGACTTTTTACGAGAGCATCAGGTGTAAAACGCGGACATTTCATCTTGACCTTGGTTCCGAATTTTCTTAATCTCCTCGCTGCCTATCACGCTGCAATCCGGAGCTGCCGTTGTATCTCTCAACCAATAAGGACAATGGTTATGGATATTATCGAAGCGATAAAAAAACGAAGAAGCATCAGAAATTTCAAAAATGATCTGATTCCGCAGGCGGTTATTCGGGAAATCCTGGAAATCGCGCGCCGAGCGCCGTCCGCAATGAATGCCCAGCCGTGGGAATTCATCGTAGTAACCAAAGATGTCCTGGATTCGGTTAAAAGCGGTGTTGTTGAAAAATTCAGGGCGGGTGAAAAGCTGCATTCGGAACATTCCGTTACGGGATGGCCTGCGGACAGTGTTTACCGTGACCGTCAGGTTGGACTTGCCAAACAGCTTTTTCAAGCTCTTGATATCAAACGGGAAGATAAAAATAAACGCGCACAATGGATGGAAAAAGGACTTCGGTTTTTTAATGCTCCCGCCGCGATAATCATCTGCGTTGACCGGATGCTCACCGAAGGAGCGCCAGCACTGGACATCGGTACTGTCACCCAGACCATCTGCCTGACCGCCCTGCATTACGGTTTGGGAACCTGTATTCAGGATCAGAGCATAATGTACCCTGAAGTATTAAGGAAATTCTGTAATATTCCTGACACAAAACAGATCATCATCGCCATTGCCATCGGATATCCCGATTGGGATTTCCCGGCAAATCAGCTTGAAATCCCCCGTGAATCTGTTGACAAAATTACGACATGGCACGGGTTTGACTGATTCAAAACGAACATGGAAGTCCGGGATGAAATTGTGAGATAAAAAATGGTTGTATTCGGGGGACATCACTTGTGATCCCTCATGGACTTTCTCCAAAGATACCAGTTGACAGAGCAGAACACATCCATTTTAAAGATACATCGGGATAGATAGTGGAGGTTCGCATGACGAAACCAAAAAACGACGGGATTCGAAGTGCGGTTCGGGAGAATTACGGAAAAGTTGCTGTATCAGGAGGGGTAGGATGCTGTTGCTCTTCCCCGTCGTGCTGCGGCAAATCCAGTGATGTAACGGCTGCGGACATTTCGCTTGGTTTGGGTTACTCCGGAGAAGAGGTTGCGACTGTTCCGGAGGGAGCAAATATGGGGCTTGGGTGCGGCAATCCGCAGGCTATTGCATCTTTACAGCCTGGCGAAACCGTGCTCGACTTTGGCAGCGGTGGTGGATTCGACTGTTTTCTCGCGGCGCGGGCGGTTGGAAACAGCGGACATGTTATAGGCGTTGACATGACGGCGGAGATGATCACCAAATCCCGCCAGAATGCGGAGAAAGTCAGCTCCGGGAATGTCGAATTCCGGCTTGGCGAGTTGGAAAACCTTCCGGTTGCCAATGGAATTGTGGATGTCATCATTTCGAACTGCGTGATTAATCTTTCTCCTGAGAAAGAAAAGGTTTTCAACGAGGCGTTTCGCATACTGAAGCCGGGCGGCCGGCTGGCAATTTCAGATGTTGTTGCCACAGCTGAACTACCTGATAACATTAAAAATGATATGGCGTTTCACACCGGATGCATAGCAGGTGCATCATCTATCGAAGAGATCGAATCCATGTTGGATCTAGCCGGCTTCGAAAAAATTCAGATTCAACCCAAAGTTGAAAGCAAAACATTCATTCGTGACTGGATGCCGGGAAGCCATATTGAGGACTATGTGGTTTCGGCAACTATTGAGGCAGTAAAACCGAAGGCATAGCAAAGACATCGAGAGGGACGCCGCATAAAACCTCCTCTTCCATGCCCTGTTGTTAACACCCTTTGGAATATAAACAGCTTGGCTTTGATGATGATGGTGACTTCTGTTTCAGGCGATCCGGATGGCTATTAACAGTGCGGCGGGTGTCGAAAAGAAGGACGTCTGTGGTTGATGAGATTGGCGATGCCATCCGCGCCGGTGCAGTGTGAGCTACTTTTCGGAATCTACCAACCCTTTGATAAACCACCGCTGCATGAAAATCACCAGCAGCGCCGGCGGTAACATGACCAGAAGCGCCCCAGCCATCGCTACATTCCAGGTCGGCAATTCGTCCATCTGGGGAATCAAACGTTCAAGCCCGATAACAGCGGTTGTCATTCGCGGGTTCGTGGTGATTAACAGCGGCCAGAGATACTGATTCCATCCATAGATAAAATCGATGACCACCAGGGCGGCGATATTGGTTTTGGACAGCGGCAGCAGTATCCGTGTGAAAAATTTCATGGGGGAGGCGCCATCGAGCTTGGCGGCTTCACAAAGCTCTTCCGGAATTGTCAGGAAAAACTGCCGGAACAAAAAAGTCGCCGTTGCGGACGCTGTCAGCGGTAGAATAAGCCCTGCATAGCTGTCAAGCAGACTGAACCTGATGGAAAAATGGAAACGGCTTCCCGTCAGATATGAAATAATTGTATTTATTTTAAATAGTTGAATTATATTCTGCATCGGCCCGAAGATATTGGCGGTTATCTCATAGGTCGGCAGGATACGCACTTCAACCGGCAGCATCAGGGTGCAGAACACGGCTACAAAAGCGATTTTTCTGAAACGAAAATCGAAATAGACAATGGCGAACGCCGTCAACATGGAGATGGAAATCTTCCCGATCGTAATACCGGCCGCCATGATAAATGAATTCAAAAGCTCAATGCCCATGCTGCCTTTGAGCCACGCTGCCTTGAGATTGACCAGAAGCTGATTTCCGGGGATCAGGGGCATGGGAATTCTGGAAACATCTTCAAGGGGCAGTGTCGCAGCAATCAAGGTGTAAAAAATGGGAAAGCTGACGATGACAATGACTAAAATCAGCAGCGTGTAGGTAACGGCATCCAGCCAGGGATTGTTTTCAACCATTTTTTTTATCCGGCATATTGCACTTTTTTTTCGATATACTTGAACTGAAAAAGGGTCAGCGCCACAATGACGATCATCAGCACCACAGATTGCGCCGCTGAAGACCCCAGATCCAACCCGACAAATCCGTCCCTGTACACTTTATAGATCATCGTCATCGTGGCGCCGCCAGGCCCGCCCTGGGTAACGGTATGGATAATGCCGAATGTCTCGAAAAAAGCATAGACCACATTCATGACCATCAGAAAGAACAGCGTCGGAGACAACAGCGGAAACGAAATCGTCCAAAATCGCCGGAACGGACCGGCGCCGTCAATGGCCGCCGCCTCGATCAAAGATTTGGGGATAGATTGAAGTCCCGCAATGAAAAAAACGAAATTATAACTGATTTGTTTCCAGGCGCTGGCGATGATCACCAGAAACAAGGCATCATTACCATTCAGGATGGGATTCCATGTAATACCCAGCCATTGCATCGGCAGACGTGAAATGATGCCGAAAGTCGGATGAAAGATAAACATCCACAACACTCCCGATATGGCCGGAGCAACTGCATAGGGCCATATGAGAAATGTGCGGATTGCAGACTTCGCCTTCAGCACCCGGTTGGCCAGCGCCGCCGTCAGAAGTCCCGCAGAAAGCGAAAGCATCGTTGTCAAAAAACTAAAAATAAATGTGATGCCGATGGACTTCCAATATAAGGGGTCTTCAAAAAGATGTCTGAAATTATACAGCCATACAAACTGTGACCTGACACCGAAAGGATCGCTGAGCATGAACGACTGAAAAAACGCCTGCGCCGCAGGCCAGTAGAAAAATGTCAGGATAATCAGCAGTTGTGGCAGAATCAGTAAATATGGCAGAAACCTGCTGGAGAAGGAAGATCGTTTCAGCATTTTTTTTGAGAGGGGCAAAAGGCGTTTATGGGCGGATGCGAGAACAATGACGCCGTTCTCGCATCATCACAGCACATTGCGTTATTCACTGCGTTTTTCGAATTGCCGGAGCAGTTCGTTGCCTCTACCGGCGGCATCGTCAAGGGCTTGCTTGGCGGTTCTTTTACCCTGCCAGAGCATTTCTATCTCTTCATTCATGACATCCCGGATCTGCGGAAAACTTCCCAGCCGGATGCCCCGAGAATTAACGGTCGGCGCTTTCCGGGTCAGTTGAAGAATGCCTACTTCCTGGGCGGGGTATTTCTGATAATATCCGGACGATTTCAGTTTTTCATAGGCTTTCAGTGTAATGGGCAGATATCCTGTTTCCTTATGCCAGAGTATCTGCATATCTTCAGTAGCCAGAAACGCCAGAAAGTCGGCGATTCCCTGATAGTCCTCTTTGGGATGCCCCTTCAACACCCAGAGGGAAGCACCTCCAATAATGCTGTTCTGAGGTTCTTTATTGGACGCCTCAACCGGCAGCGGCGCAGCGCCCCAGTCGAACTTGGCGTTATGTTTCAGAGTGCCGATAGCGCCGATGCTGTCCATCAGAATGGCGCATTTACCGGAAATAAAAGCGGCTTGCGGCCCCTTGTATTCGCGTTCTTCATAGACAAACCGTTTATCGTTCATCCATTGTTTCAGTCTCTCAAAATGATGAATGAGCATGGGGTTGTTGATGGTAAGCCGGGCATCCAGTCCGTCAAAGCCATTGGCCTCGCTGGCGATTGGAATATTCTGAATGGCGCTGTAGTTTTCGATCATCACCCAGGTCTGCCACGCACTCGTCATTCCATATTCGACGACGCCGGATGCCACCAATCTGGCGGCGGCCTTTCCCAGGTCTTCCCACGTCTTGGGCGGGTCGTTTAATCCGGCTTTTTTGAACATATCCTTGTTGTAATACATAATGGGGGTTGACGAGTTGAATGGCATGGACTGGAGTTCGCCATTGGAGGCTTCGTAATAGGAAAGCACCGGCTGCAGATAACCGTTCCAGTCAATATGATGTCCGGTGTCTTTCATGAGGTCATACACGGGATAAATGGCCCTGGACAGCATCATGGTTTGGGTTCCGACCTCGTACACCTGAAGGATATGGGGCTGGTTGTGAGAACGGAATGCGGCGATGCCGGCATTCATGGTTTCGCTGTAAGAACCTTTAGCGACAGGAATAACGACGTATTTGTTCTGGGACTGATTGAAAGCGTTGACGATTTTTTTCAGAGATTCTTCCAGCGCACCGGTTTGGGCGTGCCAGAACTGAATTTCGATAGGCTTCGCCATCAAATCCGAAGTCATGAACATCACCCCAAACCCCATCACCAGAAAAACGGCGGCAAGCTGTCTCAGTTTCATTAATACCTCCCTTGGTTGGTTGTGATACCTATTCTGATATTGCACCTATTTACTCAGGGTGGCAGAAATTTATAAAAATTGAGTTAGAAAATTATTAGAAAATTATTAGAAAATTATTAGAAAATTATAAGGCTCAGAACACGGTGTTATTCGTGATGTTCAAACCGCCGCAAAATTTGACGGCTTCGTAAAAAGTCCGCAGGCAAGGCGCGCAAATCCGCAAGGAATGAAGCGTAGTTGTGGTATGCTGCAATGACGAAGGATGCGGCGCAACGCAACATGCGGACTTTTTACGAAGCCGTCAATACTGATATGGAAAACGCCGCTTATGACAGTTCAGGGTATATTTATCTTTTTCGGATTAACCTGAGTGTCAGGCAACAAAATTTGACGATTATACCGGGATGCAAGGGCTTCAGCTATCACGGGAGACAAAATCCCGGCTGAAACAGGAACCTGTAATTTGTTTTCTGAAAGATTCTGAAGCGTGTCCCGGATGTTATCGATGGTGAACCATCGAAACAGCGTATCCATATCCACATTCAGATACGCGGCGTTGCGGCTTTTGATGTGATTGGATATCAGCGCCAACACCGGAATCATGTCGCCGGGCGCCATCTGGCTGGCCTGAATCAGAAACCAGTCCGCTCTCTGACAATATCCCATCATGCTCATGGCAATGCCGATATTGACATATATCTTCGGATTGCGGGGAGACTGGAGGTCTGCACGTCTTAAATATTTCAAAGCCGCCTCTGGTTCACGCTGCCTGATCAGAATGTATCCCATCAAATTCAGATCGTCCCAGGGCATTGTCTTTTGGGAAACCAGAATCTCCGCCGCCTGTCTGGCTTTATCCCATTCTCCTGTCATTGTCAGCAAAACGGCTTTACCGTACATTGCCCGAAGATAGGTCGAATCGCAGGCAAGGGACTGATTATACAAATCCAAAGCTTTCGGATAATCCTGCCGGCGGATATAAATTCCCGCCATGTTACAGAGCGGAATTGAAAGAAACGAATGCCTGGCCCACTGTTTTGACAAAGATGCCTTATAAAATTTCAACGCCACATCAGGCTGACCCGTCTCATTATAATACCAGGCGAGCCCCACATACGGTCTTGCCGAATCCGGAGCCTTGAACAGCACATCTTCCCACAGTGTTTTTTCAGAACGCCACACCTGATTTCGAGCATATGCTGTCAGGCCGAACACAACGATCAGCAAAACCGTCAATGATGCGCAAATCCCTGCCATGAACGGGCTGCGATGGTTCTGATAATACCGGATGCCCCACACAATACCTGCTGCTGCCGGCAGGAATATAAAAAGTGACGGCCTGCGTCTGAATGGAAAGGACTGCCCAGAAAACGGCTGCCAGCAAAGCGATGTCGTTTTCCATCCCCTGAAACCGACCGGTGATGTTGGGGGTTTGAAACAGCGTCAGCAACAACAAATAAAGACATCCGGCGCACAGAATATGAATGCCGATATTGACAGCATGATATCCCCACACCTGATCGCCGCCGGCATACCAGTTGAGAGCAAATGTCAGATCTGAAACCGGCCTGTAAGGGATTCCCGAATAAAGGGCGTTCTGATCCTGAAACAGATTGGTGGCCCGCAGCAGCGATGTTATGGAAATATCCTGAATATGAACAAGAGGATTGGTGACAATATTCGGGAAATCATCCATATGCCACGATGCATTCCACGTATTGGCATAAATGAGAACACAGATGACGGCGATGAGCAGAAAGCCTGAACACCTGCCGGAAGCATCTTTGTTCTGGGAATAATTTTTACAATTTTTCAATAAGTTACTGCAGCGCATAAAATCAGCATACTGTGAATTGAACTTTTGAGTTTAGAGCAATATCAGCACCAAACTATGGTATAAAATAAATTGGACGACTTTTTACGAAGTCGTCCAATTTAATCGGTTGGATATCGTATAATACTAAGCGCGACGCTTTTCAAGCCTGCATCCGGATTATCCAAGCATGCCATGCTTCTTTATAAAGCGGACGATGTCATCCAGCCCCTGGGCTGTTTTCAAATTGGTAAAAACAAAGGGGCGGTTGCCGCGCATTTTCAAGGTGTCCTGCTCCATGACCTCCAGGGAAGCGCCGACCATTGGGGCAAGGTCTATCTTGTTGATAACGAGCAGATCGGAGCGGGTAATGCCTGGGCCGCCTTTTCGCGGGATTTTATCACCTGCAGCCACGTCGATGACAAATATAGTCAGGTCGGAAAGTTCAGGACTGAATGTTGCCGCCAGATTATCACCGCCGCTT
Source organism: Desulfobacteraceae bacterium RAAP-1 (assembly GCA_001443525.1). Taxonomy (GTDB): domain Bacteria; phylum Desulfobacterota; class Desulfobacteria; order Desulfobacterales; family Desulfatirhabdiaceae; genus RAAP-1. The sequence goes on from LKPX01000031.1 coordinate 26,541, forward strand.
TCAATAAAGACGATATCCAGATCCGGAATGCTTCTGTTGAGCCGGCTTACTGCTTCAAGGTTTATCGAAGCATCTTCGCGGATGGCGGTGTGCGGACAGCCGCCCGTTTCCACGCCGAGAATGCGTTCTGGCGGCAGGGCCGAATGCCTTACCAAAAACTGGGCGTCTTCTGCGGTATAGATGTCATTGGTTACAGCGGCAATGCTGTATTGGTCGCGAAGCCTCTGACACAGCAAAAGCGTCAGAGCGGTTTTGCCGGAACCGACCGGTCCTCCGATGCCTATGCGCAAAGGGCCGGAAACGAAAACGCCTTGAGAAAGCTGATGATGGTCATGCATAACTTACTCCACATTATGAACGAAACAGCCGGGAATACTGGGTTTCATGAAGACTGCTGGCAATAGCAAGCCCTGGTGCAAAATTGTTCCAGTTTTCTTTCGGCAAAATCAGTGCTCTGGCCGTAACCTCTGGAATCTGTTTTCCAAGGCTTTGCAGCAGACGCTGCCCGGCGGACTGGCCCAGAGGTATGGTTTTGACAGCCGCCATGACCTGAGTTTCACACCAGTTGAAAAGGTAGGCGGAAAGGGCTTCGGTAATCGGAATTTTCCAGTTCGCGGCCATTCCCGTCCAGACAGTGGGAAAGGCTGTTTCTGTTACGCTTGAAAGAAATGGCTCGACATCACAATCTGTCAGTTCGCCGGCCAGACGGCGTAACGAGTACCCCATCTGTACTGTTTCCGCTCTGAGTTCGGATGTTTCGCGGGAAGCAAGAAAATCAGCGTTAAGCCGGAGAATTTCATCTTTATTTCCGTCCATCCATGCCCTGTGCAAACTGGCAAACAAGGGGGCTTCAAACAGACCGGCGACATATTGAAGCACTCCTTCAAGCCAGTTAAGAGAGGAGCTTTCATCGCAAACCATACCGGACTCAACCGCCCATTCAAGGCCCTGAGAGTAGGTATAGGCGCCGACCGGCAATGCCGGGCTGGATAACTGAAGCAGCCGGATCAGAGTCAGAACGTTCATCATCGGAATGTGTGAATTTTCTGTGCAGATGTTTCATGAACATGATCATCCGCTGTATGTGAATGAGTGTGCCCATATCCGGTGTAGGCCCCGCTTTCGGGCTGGAAAGGAGCTTTCATTCGGGTGAGTCTGCAGCGCAATTGCAAAAGCATTTCCTCCAGAACATGATCCGGCTGTATGCGAAGATATGGACCTTTTCCGTCACTGCCGATTTCAACCTTAACATGCCGGTTGCCCAAATGGTAGGCGGCGCAAGCAAAATGCCGGGCATCCTCCACCCGAACCTCGACAATGGACTCCTCAGCAGCCGTAATTTCCACCACCCGCCGGATGCCGCCTTCCTCCGCCAGAAGCTTATCCCCATCCTGTAAACAGGTTCCTGCCGGCAGGTTGTACCCGAATTCCTCACCGCTTTGAAGATGCAGATATTGCCGGCTTTTCAGCCGCGCCTCATAGGAAAGCGCTAAGACGTCGGTGGCAGGACTGTCAGGGGCTGCAAAATGATGGGCGATGAACATGGCTAAAAGAGAAAATAGCGCTGCGTCATCGGCAGAGACAGCGCCGGTTCACAGACCAGCAGCACACCATCGGCCCGTACCTGATAAGTCTCAGGATCCACCTCTATCTTTGGCATGACATTGTTATGGATCATATCGATTTTGCCGACGGCTCGGGTGCCGGATACCGCCACAAGCGGTTTGACAAGCCCGAGACCAGTGACGGCCGGGTTGTCAAGTGCTGCGGATGAGACGAATGTAACCGATGATCTGAGCGCCTTACCAAAGGCGCCGAACATGGGCCGGAAATGAACCGGTTGCGGTGTAGGGATCGAGGCGTTCGGATCTCCCATGGCCGCGCCGGCGATAACGCCTCCTTTAATGACGAGCGCCGGTTTTACGCCGAAAAAAGCCGGATTCCAGAGAATCAAATCCGCCAGCTTTCCTTTTTCGACCGATCCAACCATATGCGCAATGCCATGTGTCCGCGCCGGGTTAATGGTGTATTTGGCAATGTAGCGCTTGACGCGGAAATTATCGTTGCGATCTGAATCCTGCGGCAGGCTGCCGCGCTGCATTTTCATCTTGTGAGCGGTCTGCCATGTGCGGATAATCACTTCGCCCACCCGGCCCATGGCCTGGGAGTCGGAGGACATCATCGAAAAAGCGCCAAGATCATGAAGAATATCCTCGGCGGCTATGGTCTCCCGCCGGATACGTGATTCGGCAAAAGCGATGTCTTCGGCAATCGCCGGATCAAGATGATGGCAGACCATCAGCATATCCAGATGTTCATCAATGGTATTTACCGTGTATGGCATGGTGGGGTTGGTGGAGGACGGCAGGACGTTCGGCTGTTCCACCGCCCTGATAATGTCCGGGGAATGGCCGCCGCCCGCACCTTCGGTATGGAAGGTGTGAATGGTGCGTCCTTTGAAGGCGGCGATCGTTGTTTCGACAAAACCGGATTCATTTAAGGTATCCGTATGAATGGCCACCTGAACGTCCATTTCGTCGGCAACAGTAAGGCAATTGTCAATAGCGGCCGGGGTGGTGCCCCAGTCCTCATGAAGCTTCAAACCCATCGCGCCGGCACGCACCTGTTCACGCAGCGGTTCAGGCTGGCTGACATTTCCTTTGCCCATAAACCCCAGATTCATCGGGAATGCATCGGCTGCTTCCAGCATCCGGGCGATATGCCAGGGGCCCGGGGTGCAGGTGGTGGCAAAGGTTCCGGTTGCAGGGCCCGTACCGCCGCCGAGCATGGTGGTGATGCCGGAGGCCAGTGCTTCATAGATCTGCTGAGGGCAAATGAAATGAATATGGGAATCAATGCCGCCTGCCGTGACGATCTTTCCTTCCCCTGCAATAATCTCCGTAGCAGCGCCGACAGGGATGGTTACACCCGGCTGAATATCGGGATTGCCTGCCTTGCCGACAGCCCAGATGCGGCCGTCCTTGATTCCGATATCGGCCTTGACGATACCCCAGTGATCGATAATGACGGCATTCGTGATAACCGTGTCGGCAACTTCGGCGGCACAAAGTTGTCCCTGGCCCATACCATCACGGATGACCTTGCCTCCGCCGAATTTTACCTCTTCGCCGTAAACCGTGTAATCTTTCTCTATTTCGATGATAAGATCGGTATCCGCAAGACGCAGCCGATCTCCCTGGGTAGGGCCGAACATTTCGGCGTAAGCCTGACGGGAAATGTGTTTGCTCATGCCAGTCCTCCTTGAATTCTGCCCTGAAAGCCGTAAACCACGCGATAACCGTCATAAGCCACAAGATGTACGGTACGCTTCTGACCCGGCTCAAAGCGCACGGCCGTTCCTGCCGGAATGTCCAGACGGCAGCCTTTCGCGGCTTCGCGATCAAAGACCAGCGCAGTGTTGGTTTCGTAAAAATGATAGTGAGAGCCCACCTGAACCGGCCGGTCTCCACGATTGGCAACCTCGATGGTCAAACCTGACCGGCCGCTGTTTAACTCAATCTCGCCGGGTTCTATCATGAATTCTCCTGGAATCATGGTCTTCTCCTTTCAGACAATCGGCTGATGCACGGTAACAAGTTTGGTGCCGTCAGGAAAGGTGGCTTCCACCTGAATCTCTGAAATCATTTCCGGCACGCCTTCCATCACGTCACCTCTGCCAAGAAGCGTGGTTCCGAATGCCATCAGTTCGGCGACTGTTTTACCGTCCCGAACGCCTTCCATGATGGCGGCGGTGATATAGGCGACCGCTTCCGGATAATTAAGCTTCAGACCGCGGTTTTTCCGGCGCTCCGCCAGAAGCGCTGCGGTAAAGATAAGCAGCTTATCCTTTTCGCGTGGCGTCAGTTCCATGCGCATACCTCCTCTTGAGTCATTTTGTAGTTATGTATGCCAAAGACGTGGCATCAGGGCCGGTCTGCCAAGAAGCGCCGGCCGGAGCACAGTCCATATCTTCACAAACCATTCCCGTAAAGGTTCCAGTTGAACGCCAAGGCAGCGCGCCACAAGCAGCCCGCCCGGTAGCAGCGTCATTCCGTTAAGTGTTCCTTCCTGTACGCCGTGCCTGCGACAGTTCGCAAGAAGCAGATGATCCATTTGGGGTGAGGCAGCCAGCAGTGTCGCAGAATACGGATAGCCGGCAAGCCCTGCGGGAGCATGAAGCCACGGAGAGCCTCCGTCAAGACAGGCGCGTTCCGACCAGAGCGGCCGTCCGTCCCGCTCTATCGTGGTTTGAAATCGGATTCGCCCATGACTGAAAGATTCACCGGCTGCAAGACGGCCCAGACAGAATGTCTCGATGCCAAGAAAGACCGCATCGTTTGAGAGCTGCACGTTCATGCCAAGCGCGGCGTCCACCCCATCAAAGAAAATGGTTTCCTGCGGCAGCCACTCTATGGCGCCGCCAGAAGCCACCTGCAGGGTCACATGCTGCCCGGCCGGATGGCCGGCGCTGCGATACCATTTGCCCGCACCAGGAGTTGTGACCAGAGCCCTGGCGCCCTCTTCAGTCGCAAGATGTATTTCCAGCCGGTCTCCGCCGGCAATGCCGCCGGGTGGATGGAGGATAACGGTATGGCAAATATCCGGCCCTTCCGGATACAATGCCTTTTGTACCCGCAGCGGGCCGTCATGCGATCGTCCGGCCAGTACGGTACTGTTTTCACGCCGTGCAAAGCGCAGCTCCAGCGACGCCCGCCACTCGGTGAAATTTCCGGTAACATCGCCGCCGGTTATCACACCGACAGCACGCTCTGCACGCCGTCACGTTCCATGTGCGCACCCTCACCCTTCAGGATAATTTCGCCTCGTTCCATAACCAGGTAGAAATCCGCCAGAGATTTCGCAAAGTCATAATACTGCTCAACCAGTAAAATGGCGATTTCCCCACCGGATGCCAGCTCCCTGATAACCCGCTCGATATCTTTAATAATGGATGGCTGGATGCCTTCGGTGGGTTCATCAAGGATCAACAGTTTGGGTTTCATGGCCAGCGCCCTGCCAATAGCAAGCTGCTGCTGCTGTCCGCCCGAAAGATCGCCGCCCCGACGACGCAGCATCTGGCTGAGCACTGGAAACATGGTGAAAATACTCTGCGGAATCACTTTCCCGGCGGAACAGCCGGCCATGCCAATGAGCAGATTCTCTTTCACGGTCAGGCGCGGAAAAATTTCACGGCCCTGAGGGACAAAACCCATACCCGCTTGCGCGCGTTTATGAGGGGGCGCATGGGTAATATCCAGCCCCTCGAAGCTGATACTGCCGGAAGCGATTGGAAGAATACCCATCAGGCATTTCAGCAGAGTTGTTTTGCCGACACCGTTTCGGCCGAGAATGGCGGTCACCTTGCCGGGTTGCACATCGAAGTCGATATCCCGGAGAATATGACTGCCGCCATAGAATTGATTGATGTTTTTTACAGACAGCATCGTGATCAGCGCCCAAGATATACTTCGATAACCCGTTGATCGTTCTGCACAGTGGACAGACTCCCCTCTGCGAGAACGCTTCCCTCATGCAGCACCGTTACCTTGCCGCCCAGTTGTTTGATGAAGGCCATATCATGCTCTACTACCATAAGTGAATGTTTGCCTGCAAGAGAGAGAAAAAGCTCCGCGGTGCGTTCCGTTTCCTCATCGGTCATGCCGGCCACAGGCTCGTCCAGCAGAAGCAGCTTTGGCTCCTGCATGAGAAGCATCCCGATTTCCAGCCACTGTTTCTGGCCATGCGACAAGAGACCCGCCGGACGGTACACCTCATTTTTTAAACGAATCAGATCGATTGTTGCTGCGATGCGATCTTTGGCCTCGCTGTCCAGATGAGCAAAAAGCGTTTTCCAGACGCTTTTACTGGTCTTCATGGCCAGCTCCAGATTCTCAAAAACCGTATGTTGATCAAAGACCGTCGGTTTCTGAAATTTGCGGCCGATTCCTGCATGCGCAATCTCCGGCTCGCTCAAATGGAGAAGATCAATGGATTGACCCAGAAATGCGGTTCCGGTGTCCGGTTTTGTCTTGCCCGTGACGACATCCATCATCGTCGTTTTGCCGGCCCCGTTCGGGCCGATGATACAGCGCAGCTCTCCGGCATCGATATGCAGCGTAAGAGCATTCAATGCCTTGAATCCATCAAAACTTACCGTGATATCTTCAAGATAAAGGATAACCTTATGGGAGATATCGATGCCTTCGGCTTCCGGCGGTATCCGGACATATTCAGCTTCAAGCATAGGCTCCCATTTGCCGTGGAGACCTTCACGCGCGGCTGTAAAAGAAGGGCTGCTGCCGGAAATGAACAAAGCGGTGTTCATAATGTCACTCCCTTCCGTCGTAATTGATGGAGGGTTTTCTCCCAAAGTCCGACCACGCCATCGGGCAGGTAAAGGGTCACCAGAACAAACAGCGCTCCGAGAAAGAACAGCCAGTATTCGGGAAAACTCACTGTGAACCAGCTCTTCGCCAGATTCACGATAAAAGCGCCAAGAACAGCGCCTCTCAATTTACCGCGGCCGCCTACCGCCACCCATATGGCGATCTCGATGGAATTTGCCGGACTCATCTCGCCAGGATTGATAATGCCGACTTGCGGTACATACAGTGCTCCGGCAATAGCGCAAAGCACAGCGCTCAGCGTCCAGATAAAAAGCTTGAAGCTGACAGGATTATAGCCGATAAACATCACGCGTGATTCAGCATCCCGGATAGCGGTCAAGACCCTGCCGAACTTTGACGTCACAAGAAAACGGGAGATAAAAAGCGTGAAAAGCAGCATCAGCGCTGACAGAGCGAACAGTGTTACACGTGTTGCCGGCGCCGTGATCGAGTAACCCAGGATTCGTTTAAAATCCGTGAATCCGTTATTACCGCCAAAACCCGTCTCATTGCGGAAAAAGAGCAGCATACAGGCAAAGGTCAGCGCCTGGGTGATGATTGAAAAATACACGCCGCGGATTCGCGAACGAAAGGCAAAAAAACCAAACACCAGGGCAAGGAGAGCGGGCACTGCGATTACCAGAAAAAGGGCCCACAGGAAATGACTGCTTCCAACCCAGTACCAGGGGAAACTCTTCCAGTTGAGAAACACCATAAAATCCGGCAGATGGCTGTGATAATTGCCGTCCATGCCAATGCCGCGCATCAGATACATGCCAAAGGCATAGCCGCCCAGAGCGAAAAAGATTCCATGCCCCAGCGAAAGAATTCCCGCATAGCCCCAAATCAGATCAAAAGCCACGGCGACGATCGCATAACAGAGAATTTTGCCGATCAGCGTCACAAAATAATCTGAAAGATGCAGCGGATGTCCGACCGGCAAAACCAGGTGGAGGATGGGCACCAGAACGCAGGCGATAAAGGCGAAACCGCCGCCCATGATGATGGTTTTGGAGTCAAGTATTGCCATAAGCCGGGTCGGAAGCAAAGGACTATCTGTTTCCTGCAGACCGGTTGTTGCCGTAAGAGAACAGGTTATTTTCTGTGCAGACATGGTCAGGATTCCACGGTTCGCCCCTTGAGAGCAAAGATGCCCTGAGGCCGTTTTTGAATAAATACAATGATGAAAACCAGCACAGCAATTTTTGCTATCACCGCACCTGACCAGTTTTCCAGAATTTTGCTGAAAACACCCAGGCCAAGCGCTGCCCATACAGCTCCAGCCAACTGGCCCACCCCTCCCAGCACCACAACCATGAAGGAGTCAACAATATACCCTTGTCCCATATCCGGCCCGACATTGGATACCTGGGAGAGCGCCAGCCCGCCCAACCCGGCGATACCGGCGCCAAGTCCGAAGGCAAGCGTGTCGATTTTTCCGGTTGGAACGCCCAGACAGCCGGACATGGAGCGATTCTGGGTGACGGCGCGAACGAAAAGGCCCAGCCGGGTCAGGCTGAGAATCGCCCACATGCCCGCCAGGACGGCAATGGCAAAACCGATGATGATGATACGGTTCCAGGGCAGCACGAGACTGGGCAACAGGGTAATGCCTCCGGACATCCATACCGGGTTGGCCACTTCCACGTTCTGAGCGCCGAAAAGTGTGCGAACCGTCTGAATCAGAAAGAGCGACAGCCCCCAGGTAGCCAGTAAGGTTTCCAATGGTCTGCCGTAAAGATGGCGAATGACCAGACGCTCGAGAATCATGCCGACAATGGCTGCGGCAAGAAAGCTGCAGGGCAGTGCCGCCGGCAGATACCAGTTGATCCATTCAGGAAAATGGAGACGGAAAAAAGCTTGAACGGCATAAGTGGCATATGCGCCGATCATCAGCAGCTCACCATGAGCCATATTGATGATCCCCATGACACCATAGGTGATCGCAAGCCCCATGGCTGCAAGAAGCAATAAAGAACCGAGTGAAAGCCCGGTGAATATCCGGTCGAGATTTTCGCCATAGGCCAGTTTACGGTCAATTTCCTTCAAGGATGCCTGTGCTGTGGATCGAACCGCAGCATCCGGTTCCTGCCAGTTATCACCATTTTTGACCAGCAGTGCGGACAGCAACTGCCGGGTGGCCGGTGTCGCCTCGTTTTTCAGATACGCTACGGCTTTAAGACGAACCGCTGCATCGGAAGAACCCAGTGATGCCATACTGCGGGCAACCATAAGCCGGTTTTTAATTTCCGGATTCGTTTCTTTTTGTAATGCTTTTTCAATAATGGGAAGGCTGTCGAATGTTGCGTTTCTGGCCAGATACCGGGCGGAATTCAGCCGCGTTTTTGAATCACTGGCAAAAATGTCCAGAGAAGACAGCATCGTTGCGACAATTCGCCGTATCCGGTTGTTGATGGTAATGGCGTCCGTGTTTGCAGGAACCGTCTCTATTTTTTCACCGCTGATGGCGTCGGATGCCCTGTCGCCATTTAATATGATCAGACGGCTGCCTGCCAAAGCAAGCTGGCCGTCTGAAAGTGCATGCAGGATCGTGATGGCTTTGGCTGGGTCATCCTCGATAAGTTGATGGATGGCGCTGATTTTTTCATCCGAATCGTCGCTGGCAAGACGGGTGATCAGATTGCTGTCCAGCGCGGCAACCGGCCTGGCAGCGATGAATAAGCATAAACAGATCAGAGTGAGAGAAATCGTCACGATGCGCATACGGTTTTTCCAATCGGCAAGGGCGGATAATGCTGTCGCCCTTGCCATGTTGTGCATTCGTACATCGTACAACTGCAAAATATATGGATGGGAATCAGATGCCTTCCGGTTCGTCTTTTTTCTGGGCGTTTCCCGGGATATAGGGGCTCCATGGTTGAGCCTTGATGGGCCCTTTGCTTTTCCAGACAACATTAAACTGACCGTCAGGCCGAATTTCGCCGATAAACACCGGTTTATGCAAATGATGATTTTTTTCATCCATCTTAACGACAAATCCCGAAGGCGCCTTGAATGTCTGCCCGGCCATCGCGGCAATTACCTTGTCAACATCCGTTGACTTGGCCTTTTCAACCGCCTGTTTCCACATATGCAGGCCAATATAGGTTGCCTCCATGGGATCATTGGTAACAACTTTGTCGGCATTGGGCAGATTCTCTTTTTTCGCCCACTTCTGATACATCGTGATGAATTGCGTATTTTCAGGATTTTTCAATGACATGAAGTAGTTCCATGCGGCAAGATGACCGACCAGCGGTTTGGTATCCACACCGCGAAGCTCTTCTTCTCCCACTGAAAACGCCATGACGGGAACATCGGTAGCTTTCAGACCGGCATTACCCAGTTCCTTATAGAAAGGGACGTTCGAATCGCCATTGATGGTAGAGATCACGCAGGTCTTTTTGCCCTCACTGGCGAACTTTTTGATATTGGCGATAATGGTTTGGTAGTCGCTGTGGCCAAACGGCGTATAAACCTCCATAATATCCTGGTCTGTAACCCCCTTTGAGTGCAGGAAGGCGCGGAGAATTTTGTTGGTGGTCCGTGGATATACATAGTCAGTACCCAGAAGAACAAATCTCTTGGCGCCGCCGCCGTCTTCACTCATCAGATACTCAACGGCGGGAATGGCCTGCTGGTTCGGTGCAGCTCCTGTGTAAAACACATTTTTCTCAAGTTCCTCCCCTTCATACTGTACCGGGTAGAAAAGCAATCCGTTCAATTCCTTGAAAACGGGCAGAACAGACTTGCGGGAAACCGATGTCCAGCAGCCGAAGACCACGGCCACTTTATCCTGGGTCAGAAGCTGGCGGGCTTTTTCGGCAAAAAGGGGCCAGTTCGAGGCTGGATCAACCACGACCGGTTCCAGCTTCTTGCCCAGAACACCGCCCTTGGCGTTGATATTGGCGATCGTCATCAGCGCCGTTTCCTTCAACGCTGTTTCAGAAATGGCCATGGTGCCGGAAAGTGAATGCAGGATGCCAACTTTGATGGTATCGGCCGCATAGGAAGTGAAGGCGCTTAACCCGGTCCATATGCCAATTGCCAGTAAGAGGAATAACTTCAGTACCGTTCTGCTTCGCATTTTTTTCTCCTTTTAACAAAAAGTGAATAAAAAAACCGGTGATATTGTTTTTCATCCGGCATATCCGTGTGATGTTGATTAAATGCCAAGCATTATACATGCCATTATAAAATAATAATCCAACATATTTAAATTAATACAATTATCAATATGCGACATATATGGAATTAAAAAATAAAAATCCAAATACGTTACAACATTAATGCTTATTACATTATTGTATTATTTTGCGTGATAAAGAGATAAATTCAGGGATTGAATATTGCGAGGATCTTGCAGAAAAAAGTTGGGGTTTTACCAATTCCACACGATGGGGGATAGATCACGATAGCTTTGTAAAGAGCGACCAGGTGGGTGGAAAAATTTCAGCGTATCACAGCGCCCTCATTTGCCAATACGGCGCAGCGCATAGTAATCGCTGTTGCAGCAATGCTTGCATATCTCGACGGCCATCGGCTTTATTGATTTGGTCTGTGCCCATTTCAGACCTTCATTTGCTTCTTGGCGGATTTGATGAAGCGTCCGAATGCTCTATCCTTCCTCCGTTTGTCTATGTACGACAGCTCATGGTACTCCGACTCATTCTTGAGCTTTACATAGCTTGAATAGCGATCTTCAGTCAATGCACCGCTTGTTACTGCGGCGCGGACCGCACAGCCGGGTTCTTGCGCGTGACCACAATTCGGATAGCGACAGTTCAGGGAAAGCTGGACGATGTCTTCAAAGCCTTGGTTGACCCCTTCGCTCACACCGAGAAGGCCCAGTTCTCGCATTCCAGGCGTATCAATCAACATGGAACCTTGATTAAGAACAATAAGCTGGCGGCGCGTAGTCGTATGTATGCCTTCTCCCGTTCCACTAACGGCCTTTGTGTCAAAAGCGTCTTGCCCGATCAGGCGGTTGAGAAGTGTTGTTTTGCCAACCCCCGATGAACCGAGCAGACAATATGTTCTTCCCGGAACCAACACCTGCTGGAATTCGTCAAATCCGATGCCCGTAATATTGCTGAGGGCAAGGACTTTGGCTGTAATGGTGCTCGACGTAATGGCGGCAAGCTTCTGTTCCAGTTCTTCAGGAGCGATCAGGTCCGTCTTGGTGAGAACAACAATCGGCTCAACACCCCCATCTGCCGCCATCACCAAGTACCGATCCATTCTCCGCACATTGAAGTCAAAGTGGCACGACTGGACAATGAAAGCGACGTCAATGTTGGCCGCAATCATCTGGAAATTCACCTTTTCACCGGCGGATTTGCGGCGTAAAAAGGTCTTTCTCGGAAACACCTCATGAATAATTGCTGCAGCGTCGTTGCTGTGATACTGCACTGACACCCAATCGCCGACACATGGCAGGTCAATTGAGGATTCTACCTGAAAATAGAACTTCCCGGCGAGTTCAGCCGGAACTTCCCGGATCAGGTTTCTGATGAGGTATGAGCCGCGGTCAACTGCCGATATACGCGCAATGTCCCGGCCCTCTTGACGCAAGCCACTGACATGCGATTGAAACCATTGATCAAAACCGATATCACTTAATTTCATCATAATGTTGTCACCGAACGAAGAGCTCAGCGGCCCGGAACAACGCGGCCGAGAAGCTTTGGGAAAATACCACAGCATTCTCTCCGCGTAGTTCCGGGTCTGCTGAAGTGTCGCGTTATAAAATTGTTTTTACTTAATCTTTTCAATTGGTTCTTATATATCCTTCAGCTTTATTACCACGCGAGATATGGCCATATCTGAATAAGCCCGAGCAAATGAGCGGCGCCGAAGCCCAAACATATGAGTGAACTCCATAGCAAGAACGCTGTGGCCTTTGCCCTTGCGAACACCAGTAATGGCAAGACGACGATCCCACGCAGAACATAAACAGCAGTGATGAGCACCAAGGCTATCTTGAGAAAGGGCAAAGGCCGAACAACACCCGCCCCCGACAATGCATAGACCGCCCATGCACCCAAGACCAACGCAATGGCTACAGTGATCACCGCTGGATACCAACGCCCGGATTCGGCTGCAGTAGCCAAACGCTCGCCTGCACCAAAGAAACGATACCAGGCCGGCCCACCAACCATGATGACAATGTGTAATATCGCGGCCACTGCACTGAGACATGCCGCCACAATCAGTGCTACGTTATAGGACTCTGTCACTTCGCGCTCCTCCGGAATGCCGAACTCAGCCGACACTGTCTTTATGCGATCAGCCGCAGTGAACGGATATGATTGTCATGGAATTCTGTACTACTTATCCTTGATGAAGTCCAACGTTGAGGTAAGGGGCTGCGCGAGGGTGTATTCGCGCAGCCCCTTTTGGCCGTAAAGTCAGGCATAAAGTTGAACTCTGCGAGCATTGTTTTCAGGATATAGGTATTCCATATGCCTGGCTGTGGCGTGCGCAATGGTTTCACCGCAGTAGCGAGCGACAACTTTGAGCGCCATATCGATCCCCGCAGAAATACCTGCGGAGGTAAATATCCGCCCATCTTCGACAACATGTTTGTCATACTCAACCATTACTGATGGAAACGACTCACGCATCCAACCGAGTGAGCGCCAGTGGGTTGTTGCGTGGCACCCTTCAAGTAAGCCAGCAAACCCAAGAAGCATTGAGCCCGTACAAACCGATGTCAGGGTTTCGACTTCAGCGGCGCGATTACGCAACCAATTGAGCATTACGGGATTTTTGAGTTCTATGCGAGTACCCCAACCACCGGGTACGACAAGGATATCTAATTTGGGGCAACTCTCAAATGTATGGTCTGGAATAACTTTCATCCCCCCCGATGTAAGCACGGGTTCGTCTTCCTCTGCGACCAACAGCACTTCAAATGGTGATAGTTCTTCCTGCCTCCTTTCTGCATTGAGGCGGGTGACGGAGAAGACTTCGAAGGGGCCGCAAAAATCGAGAACCTCGATGTTCTCAAACAACACGATACCGACACGCTTTCTTTCCATAGGATTTCCTCGTATTTTTGAAGCCTGACGTGCGGGTGAGACGCGCATCATAGCCCAACATCTTTTTCTGCTGGGCAAGTGAACCGGTTTGCCCAACGAGGTTGTGATCATTGTCGGATTTTTCTGCGCTTTGCCCGACATAGAAACTATAAGGACTCCGCACGAAACTTCAGGTAATCTTCCGCACATTGCTCCGGCCGTTCCATCATCGGTACATGGCCGGTGTCCGGCATCGTAATGGTGCGCGAGTGCGGCATGAGCTTATGGAGAATCTCGGCGGACTCAACACTGAGCACCTGATCCCGAGCACCCCAGACAATCAAAGTCGGGACAGACAGGCCGGTGATACGTTTCTCCATGAGGTCGGATTCGATCTGCCTGGATATCCGCTCCTCCAGAGCATGATTTCTGATGCGCTCCTGCGCAAGCACTCGCATCATTGGCCGCGGAATGAAGGGCGGATTGTACATTACTAATTTAAGTACTTGTGCAAACTCGTCTACGCTTTTTGGCATCAGCTAGTTGCGCCCCGTCTTGGCAATGGTCTTCATGAATTCAGTCTTGGGAGCACTCCAGACGCCCGACGGATCGAGCAACCAGAGACTCGCGACCTCGGCAGGGTAACGAGCCGCGTAGGTCATCGCAATCTGACCGCCCATGGAGTTGCCGCCGAGATGCAGACGCGCGATACCCAAGGCATGCGCAAAAGCACGCAACCGTTCCGCCTGGGCGGGCGGCGCGTAGTCCACTTCCTGCGGATGCGAGGATTCGCCGAAGCCAATGTCGTCGGGTACGATAACATGATAATGCGGCGTTAGAAAATGCGCTACCTTGGTGAAGCTGTCTTTATTGGCGCCTAAACCGTGCAGAAGCATCAGCGTCTCGCCCTTGCCCCCTTCCAGGTACACATAGTGCAATCCGCCCGGCAGGTCGATCTCCTTACGAAGGAGGCCGGATCGATTGCGCTCCGCGTTGATGGCAAAGCTGATGACTTTCTCCGGCGCCCAGTAAACAAAGCCAATTACTCCGATAACAAGGGCAGCCATTGCAAACAAGATGAATTTTACAATATGCATAGTATCTCCTCTCTATCCGCGTAGTAAAAAAAATAACTTGCGGACTGATGCTCCAAAAATAAAATTTTCGTTGAATCGAAAAAGTCGATGGCAACTATTTTTTTAGTTTCTGGAACGATGGGTTGGGCCTATCGTCGACATTTACGCTGAGGCAAGCACATACAGACGACGAAAAAATAGGCTGACGCCACGTTCAGTCTCAAAGGCGGATAACAGCTTGAGGACTTCCGTTTTCAACGATGCCGCGTCTTCGGTAGATTCAATTTCGCCTGCTCGATCATGGAAGGCGATGTATCAAGGCCAAGTACGTCTCCTCCACTGGCAATTGCGGCGATATCCATGGTGAGATTGCCAAGCCCACAACCAAGGTCGAGGACGTTCTCGTCGGGCCTAATTGCCAGATCAGAAATCAATTCCTTCGCAACGCTCGCTTGTAAATCAGATGTTCGCGCGTACTGGACGCTATCCCAGGGACGGTTCATGGGGTTCCTTTGTAGGTTATCGGCATACTGGCAGGCAAGTCAAGAGGCCCAATAACGACCAAGCTGAGTTGCAGCGGCCAAGAACCTTGCCGCGTAGCGCCGCCGCCGCGCTTCCAGCCGTCAACTCAAGCGCCTTGTTCGGCGGGCCGTAAGATACGAGACAATTGATGTTTCGATGTAGACAGTTTTTATCTCCATAATACCGACCCTCAATCTCAACCTTAGCCCTGCCGAAGTTCGCCCCGCTCTCACAATCTGTCCTTATTCGTTGGCTGCGGATCATTCATAATGCGTCCACATTCTGATAACTTTTACCGTATGGATATCTTGTAATATTTGATAAATTAAACGATGTTGTATGTTAATTCTTCTAGAATACGCTCCCGATAGGTCGCCCACGAGCTTTTCATAGGGCGGTGGATTTTGGAATGGATCTACTTTTAACAAGTCCAGTAATCGACTTACCTGTGGTTTAAGACCGGATTGTGCAATATTTTTTGCATCTTTTTGCGCGAGCTTAGTGAAAACCAATTGCCAACTCACCAGCCGGGTTTCTCCTTGCATTTTTCAACAGGTGTCTTCAAACCCTTTTTTATTGATTCGCGCATGCCGGGAATTGCAGCGAGAT
>LKPX01000032.1 GCA_001443525.1 Desulfobacteraceae bacterium RAAP-1
CTTGCCAATCTGATCGGTAATGCTCATAACATGCTTGAATAATTTATAAAAACGAAGATTTCCAACTTATTGATACATGTAATTTCAAATAGTTATACCTTAGAACAAAATCACCGTGATTACGGAGCCGTCTCACTTGATTTTATAATCAATTCTGATACAAATGATAAAATAAATCAGGGAGAAAAAACGGCCATGCGATTCAAATCCTTCAATATCACAGCCAAACTGATCATACCGGTGCTGGCGGCAATTGTGGGCATCAACAGCGCGCTGATCGCCTACACAACGGTTTCCGGCAGAAATCACGCCATCATGCTGGCAAAAGACCATGCGCTGGCCGAAACCGACGATGATTCTCAGGCCGTTCAGGCCCATATCGACACCATACTGAACATCACCCGGACGCTGGCGGATGTCTTTTCCGCGGTCAAAGATCCAAAATCGATCATGAATGCAGGACGAGAGCCGATCAAAGTGATGCTGAAAAGAATACTCCTCTCGAATCCGTCGTTTCATGCCGTTTATAGCATTTGGGAACCCAATGCCTTCGACAAGATGGATGAAGCCTTTTCCAACACCGACGCCAATGACGCTACAGGCCGCTTTATCCCCTGCTGGACACGGGACGGCAATGGGCGCGCGGTACTCGAAGCCGCCAGAGATTATGAAAGCACGGCCAAGGGGGGGTATTATCAGACGGCCAAAACCACCCGAAAAGATGTGATTACAGATCCCTACCCTTATATCGTCAATGGCCGGCAGATGTTTCTGGTATCGCTGGTGTCTCCCATCATTTTCGAAAACCATTTTTATGGCGTTGTCGCCGTGGACATCACCCTGAATTTCTTCAAAACGATGCTGGAGGGTTTTAATCAGTCCGACCTGAAGGCTGACATGAAGGCACAGATCAATATTGTGTCAAACAACGGAACGCTTGCGGCTGCATCCGGTCAGCCGCTGCTTGCAGGAAAACGGTTTGAAGACGCCTATCCGGCATTGAAAGATGCGTTGCCCGGAATTCAGACCGGTAAAGAACAAATACGCTCATCAGGCGGCAATGTCGTTATATTTTCTCCTGTCCAGCTCACCGGCACACAAACCCCCTGGGCCGTCAACACCATTCTGCCATTCGATGCAGTCAGCAGTCAGGCCTCCCGCATCATGTGGATGGAAATCGGCATCAGCGTCATTTTGACCATCATAGCCATTCTGATCATCGCCTTTGTGATTCACTGGCGCATCCGGCCGCTTCGACAGATTGCGGCCGCCGCCGAAAAAGTAGCGCTGGGCAATCTGAACTACGCAACGATTACAACAGACAATGATGAAATCGGAAGGCTGAACACCAGTTTCAAAAACATCGTACTTTTTCTTCAGGAAATCTGTGAACGCTGCAACGCCCTGGCAGTCGGTGATTTCAGCCGGATGATTATCCTGAGAAGCGATGATGACATGCTGGGAAGATCTATCAATGTAATCTTCGAGAATATCCGGAAGATCGTTACGCAGCTCAACCGGATCGCCAAAGGCGGTTACTCCGTCCATTTCAGGCCGTATTCCGACAAGGACCAACTGGGCATCGCACTTTCTGAAATGATCGGCTCCCTCCGGAAAATGACTGAAGAAAACGAACGGCAGAACATTCTGAAAACCGGTCAGATGGAACTTAATGACGCCATGCGCGGGGAGCAGGATCTGACCTCGATTTCCCGAAACGTCATCACGTATCTGTGCCGCTATCTCAAGGCGCCGGTCGGTGCGCTGTACATCATGGACGAAGAAGAAGGAGCACTGGTTCTCTCCGGCAGCTTTGCCTACCAGAAACGCAAAAGCGTCTCCAACCGGTTTGTTCCGGGCGAAGGACTGATCGGGCAGGCGGCGCTGGAAAAACAGCGTATTCAGGTATCAGAGGTTCCTGAAGACTATATCCGGGTGCAATCCGGGTTGGGGTTTGCCGGTCCCCGCCACATCGTGGTCAGTCCGCTCCTGATAGAAAACACGGTCAAAGGCGTTATCGAGATCGCTTCTTTCGATGATTTTTCAGACGTGCATCTGCTTTTTCTGGATCAGATTTCCGGCAGCATCGCCGTCGCCATCCATTCCGCACAGGCCCGCACCCGGATGCAGAATCTCCTGAATCAGACGCAGAAACAGGCCGAACAGCTCCAGCACCAGCAGGAAGCGCTTCGTCAATCCAATCTGGAGCTGGAGCATCAGGCGACGGCGCTGAAACAGTCCGAGTCCAGACTGCAATCGCAGCAGGAAGAACTGCGGCAGACCAACGAAGAGCTCCAGGAACAGACGCAGCTTCTGGAAGAGCAGAAGGAAGATATCCACAAGAAAAACCTCGAGCTGGAAATGGCCGGAAAGCTCATCGAGGAAAAAGTCAGCGCACTGGAACGCGCCAGCCGCTACAAATCCGAATTTCTGGCCAATATGTCCCATGAGCTGCGAACCCCGCTGAACAGTATCCTTCTATTGTCCAGACTGATTGCCGACAATCGGGACAGCAATCTGACAGCCAAGCAGATCGAATTTGCCCAGACCATCCACGAATCCGGCTCAGACTTGCTGAATCTGATCAACGAGGTGCTTGATCTTTCCAAGGTGGAAGCCGGTAAAATGGAGCTTCACCTTCAGGAAGTGCCGTTTACCGACCTGACGGCGGCCATGCAGCGCAATTTCCAGCACAGCGCTCAAACTAAAGGTCTGGAATTGGCCGTTTCCATTGACGACAACCTGCCGGCTGCCATAATTA
Organism: Desulfobacteraceae bacterium RAAP-1; assembly: GCA_001443525.1. Taxonomy (GTDB): domain Bacteria; phylum Desulfobacterota; class Desulfobacteria; order Desulfobacterales; family Desulfatirhabdiaceae; genus RAAP-1. The sequence continues at coordinate 2,762 of LKPX01000032.1, forward strand.
CCGATCAGCAGCGCATCGAACAGATCATCAAAAATTTTCTCTCCAATGCGTTCAAGTTCACTTCCCGCGGCCGGATATCCTTTACCATCCAGCGGCCAGATGCTGCACTGCCCCTGACCAGAAAAAACCTGTCGCCGGAGACAGCTATCGCTTTTTCGGTGTCCGACACCGGCATCGGCATTCCCAAAGACAAACAGGCGCTGGTGTTCGAAGCGTTCAAGCAGGCGGATGGCACCACCAGCCGAAAATACGGCGGCACCGGCCTGGGGCTTTCCATTTCCGTGGAACTGGCCAGATATCTGGGCGGAGAGATCCATCTCCGGAGTCAGGAAGGCAACGGCAGCACATTTACGTTGATACTGCCCGAGAAACCGGTCCGATCTCTTCGAAAAGACGTTCAGCCGTCAGAAAAAACAGTTTCCGGCGCTGAAATATTGGCTTCTGAAGTATCGCAGGAAGACCAGTGCCAGATTCCAGCCAGCGTGGATGCGCTGAAAGACGACCGCCGGAACATTGGCCCGGACGACCAGACGCTGCTGATCATCGAAGACGATCCCCGTTTCGCCAAATTTCTCAGCGACTTTTGTCACGAAAAAGGATTTAAGGTGCTGCTGTCCAACAATGGTGAAACAGGGCTTCATTTCGCCGACTATTTCAAACCTTGCGCCATTGTTCTGGACGTTGATCTGCCGGGGCTGGACGGTTGGACCGTACTGGACAGGCTGAAGGAAAACCCGGCGACACGCCATATCCCCGTGCAGTTCATTTCAGCGATGGACGGCTCGCTGAAAGCACTGAGGATGGGCGCTATCGGCTTCATGACCAAGCCGGTCCGTATGGAAGATCTGGAAACCGTGTTTCAGCAGATTCAGCGCATTGTCTCGACATCGCTTCGGCATTTGCTGATCATAGAACCGGACCGGATGCTCACCGACAGGATCACCGCCCTTACTGTCAAAGAAGATACTCGCATCACCACAGTCCGAACCGCTCCGGAAGCTGTTCACATTCTGGCCGACGCTCCCTGCGATGTCCTGGTTCTGGGAGCGGGAACACCGGATGACACGCTTCGCGATGTTCTGGAATGGGTGCGAAACCATCGTCCCACAAGACACATTCCAGTTTTGTTATACACCGGGACGGAACCAGCGCCTGAACGGGTGCGTTTGTATGAAGAATACAGCACCGACATTATCCTGAGACGCGCGACATCCCTCGAAGCTCTTGGCAGTCTCCTGCCAGTTTTTCTTCACTGCAAACATCCTGCGCCGTTAACCACAACCGATGACAAAGCGCCGGAAACGATTTTCGATCGAAACGCCGTTTTCAAAAACAAGAAGATTCTTCTGGTGGATGACGATATGCGCAACGTATATGCCATCACCAATATTCTTGAAGAAAAAGGCATGAAGATGGTGGTCGGAAAAAACGGCAGGGAAGGACTCGAACGTTTGCAAAAGGAACCGGATATCGATCTGGTGCTGATGGATATCATGATGCCGGTGATGGATGGATATGAGGCCATGAAAGAGATCCGAAAAGAACCACGGTTTGAAAAGCTTCCCATCATCGCCCTCACCGCCAAAGCCATGAAGGGAGATCGGGTGCTGTGTATCGAAGCAGGCGCCAACGATTATCTGGCCAAGCCGTTTGATATGGAAAAACTGCTGTCCATGCTGCGGGTATGGCTCTATTGAAAGGAACGCCGCCAATGTGGGACGCTGTTGTCATCGGCGTTTCAGCCGGAGGCATGACAGCACTGGGGACGATTCTGCCCTGCCTGCCATCAGACTGCCGGCTGCCGGTCATTGTTGTTCAGCATGTGCACCCGGAGTCAGACGACTTTCTGGCCCGGTATCTGAACAAAAAATGCCGGATAACCGTCCGGCAGGCAGCGGCAAACGAGCCGATTCTGGCCCGGCGCGTTTATGTAGCGCCTCCGGATTGCCATCTGCGGGTAAATCCCGACCGGACATTTTCGCTGTCCCGAAGCGAACCCGTTCTTTTTGCCAGACCCTCCATCGACGTTTTGTTTATATCCGCCGCAGCCGTCTATGGACCGCATCTGGTGGGAGTTATTCTGACAGGAGCAAGCTCTGACGGCGCCAAAGGGCTGAAAGCCATCAAATCGGCTGGCGGCATTGCCGTCGTTCAAGATCCCAGAACCGCTGAGGCCGATATCATGCCCAAAGCGGCTGTTGCCGCCGGAGACGTGGATTTTATTCTGCCGCTCGACGCTATCGGCAAGTTTCTTGCCAGACTGTCCAATGGGGGAACACTGTGACTGACACGGAAAAAATCAATATATTGCTGGTCGATGACAAACCCGCCAATTTGCTGGCGCTTGAAAGCCTTTTGGAACAACCGGATGTTGGCATCATCAAGGCAACCTCCGGCAATGAGGCATTGGGCGTTTTGCTGGAACATAATGTAGCGCTGGTATTGATGGATGTCCAGATGCCGGATATGGACGGATTTGAAACCGCGGAACTGATGCGGTGTAACGAACGCACCCGAAGCATCCCTATCATTTTCGTCACCGCTATCAGTAAAGAGCAGCAGCATATTTTCAAGGGATACGAAACCGGCGCGGTCGATTACCTCTTCAAACCGGTGGATCCGCACATCCTTACCAGCAAAGTCCGGGTTTTTCTGGAACTTCACCGGCAACAGCTTCAGATCGAAAAAGCCAACCGCAAGCTGGAAGCTGTCATCGAACGGCTGCAAGAGTCCAACAAGAAAATCCTCGATCAGCAGCGCGCCGTCATCGAAGAAGAACGTCTCAAGGTATTGCTGCAGATGGCGGGCGCTACAGCTCATGAACTGAATCAACCCCTGACAGGTCTTCTGGGAAGCGTCGAACTGCTTCAGATGGAACAGGATAATCCTGAAAAAGTCAAAGCCCATATCGCCCGAATCGATACCGCAGGCAAACGCATATCGGAAATCGTCAAAAAAATTCAGAACCTCCATCAGGTGGATACACAGCTCGCCGCAGCCGGAGCCGATATCTCCATGGTAAATCGCCCGCTGATCAAAATTCTTTCGGTGGAGGATTCGGATGTGGAATTCAGGGATATCAAAACCCTGGTCGCCGCCAGCAGCAATATCCTTCTTAAACGCAGCACCACCCTTGAAGATACGTTGAAACTGATGAAAACCGATCCGGTGGATATCGCCCTGGTCAACTATTTTCTCCCGGATGGCACAGGTCTCGATCTGATGCGGAAAATGGAGGCCGCCGCCATTGACGCCCCTGTAATCATCATCACCGGCAAGGGTGATGAAATGATCGCCGCCCAGGTGATCCAGGCCGGCGCGTACGATTATCTGCCCAAGGATCAGCTCAATGAAAGGAACCTGTTTCAGGCGATTTCCAACACTCTCTCCAAATCCCAGCTCAAACATGAAGCCCGAATCGCCATCCGGAAAATGGCGGAAATGTCGGTCCGGGACGTGCTGACGGGGCTTTATAACCGCAGGTACTTTTTCGAAGCTCTGGATCGCGAAATTTCAAGAGCCGGCCGCACCCATTCCGATATTGTTCTGTGTATGATGGACCTGGATCATTTCAAGCGGATCAACGACACCATGGGGCATCCTGCCGGCGATATGGTGCTTTCGGAATTCGGCAGGATGCTGAAAGACTGGATACGCCAGAGCGATATACCCTGCCGGTATGGCGGAGAAGAATTCACGATACTTTTAGCGGATACTGATGTTCAAAAAGCGACAGGCGTGTGTGACCGTTTAAGAAACACCCTGAGTCAGCGCATTTTTACCTATAACCACACGCCGTTTCAAATAACCGTCAGCATGGGCATTGCTTCCCTGACATCACTGATGCACAAGACCAGCGAGAATCTGATACAGGCCGCAGATGACGCCCTGTATCAGGCCAAAAACCAGGGCAGAAACATTCTGGTAGTATATCGGCCCGACAGCAGGTAATGCAACTGCCGGGAAAACGGTATCAACATTTTTCGGATGACTTTGTAGAATGTTCGCAGGCAAGGAGTGAGGCGTACTTCCCGTACGCCACAACGACGAAGCATGCAGCACAGTGTGCGGACTTTTTACGAAGTCGTTTTAACTCGCTCTACGTACTGACCTGTCCGGGTGTCGATCCGGATGATTTCGCCTTCTTCCACAAAAGGCGGAATCTGCAGCACATAGCCGGTTTCAAGCGTCGCCGGTTTACTGTCTCCTGAAGCCGTATCGCCTTTGACCCAAGGATCGGCTCTGACAATTTTCAGCTCCACAAAAATCGGAAGCGTTACACCAATAGCCCTTTCCTGAAAGAACAGCACATTGCACAGAATATTTTCTTTCATCAACTGAACGCCTTCGCCTACTTGTTCCGCCGTCAAATATTCCTGCTCATAGTTTTTGGTGTTCATAAAACAATACCGGTCGCCTTCGGCGTACAGGTATTCCATTTCATGTTCTTCCAGGTGAGCTTCGTTGAATTTTTCTCCGGATCGGTATGTCCTGTCGAACTGGGTGCCGTTCAACATGTTTTTAAGGCGGCATTTGTACAGGGCCTGCCCCTTACCGGGTTTAACAAATTCAAATTGCGTGACAATGTAGGGATCTCCATTGATTTCCAGTTTCAGGCCTTTTCGCAGATCGGCGCTGTCAAGCATTGTATATCCTCTCTCAATTTTTATTTTCAGAATAAACATCCCCTGCCGGATCCGTCATTTGAGAATAGACACCCGGCACGGGGTAACGCGTTAAAATCCCATTGACTTTTTTGGCACTGTCTAACATATTCAGCAGCGATTCGCAAATTGATATTCCACACTTATATGAAGGATTCCCATGATCGTCATCATAGATTTCGGTTCCCAATACAATCAGTTGATCGCCCGTCGCGTTCGAGAAAATCATGTGTACTGTCAGATCGAAGCACCGACGGTGGATATGGCCTATATCCGTTCTCTCAATCCTGAAGGTATCATCCTTTCCGGAGGACCTTCCAGCATCTACGAAAAGGGCAGCCCGACAGTCAATGCCGATATCCTGAACCTGGGAGTTCCGGTTCTGGGCATCTGTTATGGAATGCAGTTTATGGCGCACACACTGGGCGGCGTTGTCACCCATGCGGAAAAACGTGAATACGGCTTTGCAGAGCTGGACATTCATAAGGCGGAAGGCCTGTTTACCGGCGTTGAAACCCCTACCCGCTGCTGGATGAGCCATGGAGATTCCATCGAACGGCTTCCGGAAGATTTCGAAATCACGGCTTCTACATCCAACACCCCTGTCGCCGCAATCGCTCACCGGCAGAAGCAGCTTTACGGCCTTCAGTTTCATCCGGAAGTGGAACACACGGTCATGGGCAAAATCATGCTGAAAAACTTTCTGTTTCAGATATGCCGCTGCAAAAAAAGCTGGAGCATGAAATCTTTTGCCGCGGAATCCATCGCCAGAATCCAGGATACGGTGCAGGATAAAAAAGTGATTCTGGGCCTGAGCGGCGGCGTGGATTCATCCGTCACAGCCCTTTTGATTCATAAAGCCATTGGCAAACATCTGACCTGTATCTTCGTGGACAACGGACTTCTCAGGAAAAATGAAGCTCAGAAGCTTAAAGCGGTATTTCAGCAGCACCTGAATATCAACATCCGGTTTGTCAGTGCGGGAAAGCAGTTTTTAACCCCACTGGCGGGCGTCACTGATCCTGAGAAGAAACGCAAAATCATCGGCAAGGTATTCATGGATGTGTTTGAAGCCGAAGCCGCCAAAATTAAAGACGCCGATTTTCTGGCACAGGGCACGCTGTATCCGGATGTGATTGAATCTCAGTCCGTGTTCGGGGGCCCCTCGTCGGTCATCAAATCCCATCATAACGTGGGAGGACTGCCCAAAAAAATGAAACTGAAGCTGGTGGAGCCGCTTCGTTTTCTGTTTAAAGACGAAGTCCGGACGCTAGGTGCAGAAATCGGTCTTCCGGAAGAAATGATCTGGCGCCAGCCGTTTCCGGGACCTGGGCTGGCCATTCGGGTTATTGGCGAAGTCACTCCCAAGCGACTGGCAATTCTCCGTGAAGCGGATGATCTTTTGCTTGAAGAAATCAAAAAGGCTGGATATTATAAAAAATTGTGGCAGTCTTTTGCGGTATTGCTGCCGATCAAAAGCGTGGGCGTCATGGGCGATCAACGCACCTATGAAAACATTGTGGCGATCAGAGCCGTTACCAGCCAGGATGCCATGACCGCTGACTGGGCGAAGCTTCCCCATCAACTGCTGGGGGCCATCGCCAATAATATCATCAATCAGGTAAAAGGCGTGAACCGGGTGGTGTATGACATCAGCTCAAAACCTCCCGGCACCATCGAGTGGGAATAACAGATTCATGAGATTGCGGAATTCTTCAAAATTCAAGATACAGGTTACGGAAGAAGACAACCCGGATGCGCTCATTAAAGAGCAGGTCGAGTATCAACGGTTTGAAAAACTGAATCAGCGGGTTACCATTATCACCATCCTGATTCCAATTCTGATCGGGGTTGTCATTTTTATCGGGTACCGGGACATTCAGACGATGGTGAGTCAGACCCACGACATGAGCGCCAAAGAACTGACCAGCATGGCCCAGAACCTGCAATCCACCATTTCAAACCTGTCGATCAAGGAAGCTAAACTGGAGGAGACTTTCGGCAGTAAACTGGCCGCCATCGATACAGCACAGACGCATATCCAAAACGCTGTCACAACCAACGAATCGGCATTCCGGGATAATTTTACAAGAATTGAAGCCGCGGTTCAGGAAAACAGCCAGAAAACAGAAAAAGCCCTGACAGAACTTCAGACAGGAAAAGTGGATAAAAAAGACATCCAGGGAGACGCCGCCAATTTCGACAAAAAGCTGGCTTCCGTCCATAAAGACATCCAGATCAATCTGGACAAATTAAGCTCGCAGATTCAGGCAGTGGACAAAAAATTTTCCGATGAATCCGCCAAAACCGCAGACAAAATCAGCGCTCTGGCGACCCGCGTGGCGGAATGCCAGGCGGACATCGGTCTGCTGACATCGGACAAGGCCGAAAGAAAAGCCACGGATACGGCGTTGAAAGACCAGGCAAAGCAGTTCGGAGATCAGCTCACTCAGATCCAGCGAACTCTCGAAGCCAGAATTGAAATACTTCAGGCTCACATCCGCGAACTTGAAAAAAAGCAGAAATGACCGTCTTTCACAGGAATTTTATCCACAGCTTCGGCATACGGGTAAACCGGCCTGAATCAGGCGGATTGCTCCGTTCGTAGGAATACGCGTTACAAGGCCGCTTCGATTCTTGCGATATCTTCCTTAACATCCACTTCCGGCGAGTCATGGGATGTCACCACGACCCGAATAGGATATCCATATTCCATCGCCCGAAGCTGCTCCAGTTTTTCGATCTGTTCCAGCACACCGTCGGGAAGATGGCGGAAGATTTCCAGAAACCGCCGGGGGTAGGCATAGATTCCCAGATGTTTATACACATCGCACACTGCGCCCGGATCCCGTGCGAACGGAATGGTGGCGCGGGAAAAATACAGCGCGTTTCCCCGAACATCAAATGTCACCTTGACATCTTTCGGGTTGGTAATCTCCACAGGATTGACGATTTTAAAGGCCAGTGTGGTCATCGATACTTCCGGTTCCGCCGTTAGCGGCCCCGTGACCTCAGAAATGCAGTCCGGATGTATCAATGGCTGATCGCCCTGGATGTTCACCACTACATCTTCCATGTCCAGCCGCAGCAGTTCTGCAGCTTCGGCGACGCGATCCGTACCTGAGCGACTGTCTGCAGATGTCATGACCGCATGACCGCCAAACGCTGCCACCGCATCGTAAATTCTCCGGTCATCGGTAGCCACCACCACCTGGTTGACTTGATGCGAGGATAGCGCCCGTTCATAGACGCGCTCGATCATGAACTTGCCCTTAATCCGCGCCAGGGGCTTTCCTGAAAAGCGGGTGGAACCATAACGCGATGGAATGATCGCCACAATTTTCATCTGAATTATCCCTGTTGTTGCACCCAGCCGCCGATTAAATGCAGATGAAGATGAAATATCATCTGCCCTCCGCCATGTTCCACATTGAACACAAGCTTGTATCCGGATTCATGGATGCCGGCCTGTCTGGCCATATCCCGCGCCGTCATGATCAGCTCGGATACCAATGGCTGGTCGGCTTCAGTCAGATCATTCACGCTGCGGATATGCCGCTTGGGAACAATCAAAATATGCACCGGCGCATGAGGCTTGATATCCTTGAAGACGACGAGATGCTGATTTTTGTAAAGCAGTTCGGTCGATGTTTTTTCATGGGCAATATCACAGAAAATACAACCAGTTTCCATACGATGTCTCCTATCGAGAAATCATTCAGTGATGATGAAAATCCGGAGCCGGTAACTTCAGGGCATCCGCCAGTTCCGACAGAAACTGGCGTCGCGGAATCTCTCTGGCGCCCATATAAACCAGATGCCGGGTTGTAACCTGACAATCGATCAAACGCAATGAATGCTTTTGCATCCAACGCACCATCGTGACAAACCCCACCTTGGACGCATTGCTCTTCCGGGCAAACATGGACTCACCGCAAAAGCACCCGCCTACCGAAACCCCATACAGACCGCCTGCCAACTCGCCATCCTGCCAGACTTCAACTGAATGGGCGAACCCCATTTCATGCAGTGTGCAATATGCATCGATCATTTCGGAAGTGATCCAGGTTCCGTTCTGACCCATCCGGTATATTTGGGCGCATTCGGTGATGACATCACGAAAGTTCCGATTCAGCGTCACCGTAAAAACACCCTGACGCAAAATCTTCTCCAGACTTCGGGAGACATGCAGTTCATCCGGATACAGCACCAGTCTGGGATCAGGCGACCACCAGAGGATAGGCTCCTCAGACGAATACCAGGGGAAAATCCCCTGACGGTATGCCTGGAGAAGTCGCTCTGGACACAGATCACCCCCTACTGCCAGCAAGCCGTCTTCCTCGGACAATTCCGGAGGAGGAAAAACGATGCGGTCAGATAACTGATATACGGGCATCGTCTGTCATGCGATATCGAGGGTCAGCCGATCATCGGCCAGTTCAACCCGGACATCACCACCTTTTTCGAGCTTGCCAAAGAGGATATGCTCGGACAGTGCATCCCGGATTTCCTGCTGAATCAGCCGACTCAAGGGTCTGGCGCCATAACGGGGATCATACCCTTTTCCAGCCAGCCAGGATCTGGCTTCCGGTGAAAGTTGTATCCGGATCTTTCGGGCGGCTGTCTGCGCGTTGAGCTCCGCCATGAATTTATCTACGACCTGTTCCATAATCAAGGCCGTCAGTGGATTAAATGAAACAATGCCATCCAGACGATTCCGGAATTCCGGGCTGAAGCATTTCTCCACAGCCTTTATGCTTTTGTGCACCGCATCACCGGCGGAATCACCAAACCCGATGGTATGCGTACTCATTTCCTGGCTGCCGGCATTGGATGTCATGATGATGATCACATTCCGGAAATCCGCTTTTTTGCCGTTGTTGTCGGTCAAGGTGGCGTAATCCAATACCTGAAGCAGAATATTGAACAGATCCGGATGGGCTTTTTCGATTTCATCCAGAAGCAGCACCCCATGCGGATGCTTGCGGATATCATCGGTAAGAAGCCCGCCTTGATCGAATCCGATATAGCCGGGAGGCGCGCCGATGAGTCTGGCCACCGCGTGCTTTTCCATATATTCGCTCATGTCGTAGCGTGAAAACGATATACCTAACGCCGCGGCAGCCTGTCTGGCCACTTCGGTCTTGCCGACACCGGTGGGGCCGGTGAAAAGAAACGAACCCACCGGCCTGTCCGGCATTCCAAGCCCGGCCCGTGAGCGCTTGATGGCTGTCACCAGCGCGTGAATGGCGTCATCCTGGCCGAACACCACCTGCTTCAGATGGGTTTCAAGAGTTTCAAGCCGGCTCCGGTCCGATGTTGTCACCCGGATTTCCGGGATTCGGGCGATTCTTGCGACAATTTTTTCGATATCCGCGGGTTGAATCTTTTTGCGGCGCTCTCCCCCTGTCAACCTGACCCATGCGCCGGTTTCGTCCATCACATCGATGGCCTTGTCCGGAAGAAAACGGTCGTTGATGTGTTTGGCGGACAACGATACGGCGGCCTTTAACGCTGCATCCGTATAGACAATGCCATGGTGGATTTCATAACGGGAACGAAGCCCTTTCAAAATGTCGAGCGTTTCAGACTGGGAGGGCTCAGCAATATCGATTTTCTCGAAACGCCGGGACAGCGCCCGGTCTTTCTGGAAGTGATTTTTATACTCTTCATATGTGGTGGAGCCGATGCAGCGAAATTCACCACCGGACAATGCAGGCTTCAGGATGTTCGAGGCATCCATAGAACCGCCACTGGTAGCCCCGGCGCCGACAATGGTATGAATCTCGTCAATAAACAGCACCGCATCTTTCTGCTGTTTGAGGGCGTCCACCACACCTTTGAGGCGCTGCTCGAAATCGCCGCGAAAGCGGGTTCCGGCCAAAAGCGCGCCCAGATCCAGAGAATAGAGTGTCAGAGCCCGAATAGGTTCGGGCACCTTTCCCTCATGAATCTTCAGCGCCAGCCCCTCGGCCATGGCCGTTTTCCCGACCCCGGGATCGCCCACATACACCGGATTGTTTTTCCGCCGCCGGCAGAGAATCTGAAGGGTTCTGTCAATTTCCGCCTCACGCCCAATCAACGGATCCAGCTTACCCGCCGTCGCCAGGTCCGTCAGATTCCGGGTATAGAGAGCAAGGGGATCCGGCTTTCTGGATTTATCGCTCCTGCCGCTTTCAGACTCCTGCGGAAGCGGGGACGGCGCCACATCATGAGAAATATAGCTCAGCACATCCAGCCGGGTAATTCCCTGTTCGTTCAGGAAGAAAGCGGCGAAGGAATCCTTTTCCAGAAAAAGGGACGCCAGAATGTCACTGATGGCCACCTCCTGCTTTTCTGCGGAACGCACATGATTAATCGCCCGCTGGATGGCGCGCTGGAATGCGAGCGTCTGCTGAAGCACATAGTCTTTATCTTCCGGAATAGGCTCCATATGTTCAACGAAAAATTTCTCAAGAGAAGCAATCAGCCCCTGAATATTGCCGCCACACCCCTGAATGATATCGATACCGGCGTTATCATGCAGAATCGCAAACAATATATGCTCGACGGACACATATTCATGCCGGCGTTTTCGGGCTTCCCGGACCGCAAAACCGAGGGTTTCGCTGAGTTCTTTACTGATCATGATTCACACTTCCTCCAGAGTGCACCGCAGCGGAAAGCCGTTCTCTCTTGCCAGAGAGTGTACGGCTTCAACCTTGGTTTCTGCAACTTCAAGCGGATATACCCCACAAACCCCCACACCCTTCTGATGAACATTCAGCATGATGGCGGTTGCAGCCTCAAATGACTTATTGAAGACCTGCATCAACACATCCACCACAAATTCCATGGTCGTATAGTCGTCATTTATAAGCAGCACCTTGAACATGGATGGCTCTTTGAGAACTTCCTGCACATCCTCGTCAGCTTCACCTTCTGTCTCCGGAGTCATCGGATCCATTTCAGAAAAACCCTCCTCCGAGAAAATGTCCGCTTATTTTCCGCAGCATTTTTTAAACTTTTTCCCGCTGCCACAAGGGCATGGGTCGTTCCGCCCTGTTTTTTCCGAGCTGCGACGCACCGGGGCCTGTTTCTGCGAAGCACTGTCTGATCCGGAAAAAATGAGATTCTGCTCTTTAGGCTTATGATACTCATCCAGTTTCTCGGGTTCGGCCGGCTGAATCCGTAATAAAATAGAAACCGTCTCCCCCTGAATTCGGGATATCATATCCTGAAACATCTCGAAGCCTTCTTTTTTATACACGATCAGCGGGTTCTGCTGGGCGTATCCGCGAAGCCCGATACCTTCTTTCAGATGATCCATGGACAGCAGATGGTCTTTCCAGAGCGTATCCACGGTATTGAGCATGACAAACCGTTCCAGATGCCTGAAATTATCCGCACCGATTTCCGCTTCCTTTTTCGCGTACCACTCCAGAGCCTCAGCACTGATGATCTCTGAAAGCCCCTCACGGGTCAGACCATCCAGCATCTCTTCGGTAACAGGAAGATGAAAATTATACTGATTGAATATGGCTTCATCCATGCCCTTGAAATCCCATTCCGAAGGGTCGATTTTATCATTGGCAAAGGTATGGGCGATGATTTCAGCCTTGTCCTGAATCATATCCTCAATCGCAGGCCGGAGGCTGCCGCCGCGCAGAGCCTCACGGCGCTGCCTGTAAATGACTTCCCGCTGCTGATTCATGACATCGTCATATTCGATCAACTGCTTGCGGATATCGAAGTTGTGCGCCTCCACCTTGGTCTGGGCATTTTCGATGGCGCGGCTGATCAGATTGTGTTCGATCGGTTCACCTTCTTCCATGCCCAGCTTTTCCATGATCGTGCTCATGCGCTCGCCGCCGAAAATCCGCAGAAGGTCATCTTCGAGCGCCAGATAAAAACGGGAAGACCCCGGATCGCCCTGCCTGCCGGATCGTCCGCGGAGCTGGTTGTCTATCCGCCGGCTTTCATGCCGTTCCGTACCGACGATACGGAGACCGCCCAGATCGGTAACGCCTTCCCCCAGCACAATGTCCGTTCCACGCCCAGCCATATTGGTGGAAATGGTCACGGCCCCTTTTTGACCGGCCATTGACACAATCTCGGCTTCTTTCTCATGATTTTTGGCGTTTAAAACCGTATGCCGGATGCCCCGCCGTGTCAGTTTACGGCTGAGATCTTCGGAGACATCAATGGAAATAGTGCCCACCAGAACCGGCTGACCTTTTTTATGCAATTCCGCGATCTCGTTCATGACCGCTTCGAATTTTTCTTTTTTGGTCTTGAATATCAGATCGGGAAAATCATGCCGGACCATGGGCTGGTGGGTAGGAATCACCGACACATCCAGATTGTATATCTTTTTGAATTCCGCGGCTTCGGTATCGGCCGTACCGGTCATACCGGCCAGTTTGTCGTACATTCTGAAGTAATTCTGGAAAGTGATGGTCGCCAGCGTCTGATTTTCATTTTCGACACGGACATTTTCCTTGGCTTCCAAAGCCTGATGCAATCCTTCACTGTAGCGCCGCCCCGGCATGAGCCTTCCGGTAAACTCATCCACGATGATCACTTCGCCGTCTTTGACAATATAATCCACATCCCGCTTGAACAGGGCATGAGCTTTCAGCGCCTGGTTGACATGGTGCAGTATTTCGATGTTGCGGGCGTCATAGAGGTTATCCACTTTCAGCAAACGCTCCACCTTGGCGACCCCGGTTTCGGTCAGAACCGAAGTTCTGGCCTTTTCATCAATGACATAATCATCCTCACGGGCAAGATGCGGAATGATAGTGTTAACTTCATAGTAGAGGTTGGTGGATTTTTCGGCCTGACCGGAGATAATCAGAGGCGTTCTGGCTTCGTCAATCAGAATGCTGTCCACCTCATCCACAATGGCGTAATTCAGATCTCCCTGGACAATACTTTCCAGGTCGAACTTCATGTTATCTCTCAAGTAATCAAACCCGAACTCGTTGTTGGTGCCATAAGTGATATCCGAGCCATAAGCGACCTGGCGTTCCCGGTCATCGAGTCCATGCAGGATACACCCCACCGAAAGCCCCAGGAACTGGTAAATGGTTCCCATCCATCCGGTATCCCGCTTGGCCAGGTAATCGTTGACCGTCACGATATGAACCCCTTTGCCGGTCAGTGCATTGAGATAGGCGGGAAGGGTCGCCGCCAGAGTCTTTCCTTCGCCGGTCTTCATTTCAGCAATCTTGCCCTGATGCAGGACAATACCGCCGATCAACTGAACGTCAAAATGCCGCATCTTCAGCGTCCGCACGGATGCTTCCCGCACTGTTGCAAAAGCTTCAGGCAGCAGATCATCCAGAGATGCTCCCTGGGCAAGGCGTTCTTTTAAAACGACTGTCTGATGTTTGAGCGCTTCGTCACTCAATGCCTTTATCCGCGGTTCCAGCGCATTGATTTCTTCCACCAGCGGCTGAAGTCTTTTTATTTCACGTTCGTTTTTACTTCCAAATATTTTGGTCAAAAAATCGAAAAACATGGATTGATGCCTTCGTAAAAAGTCGATTTTGGGACGGCTTTGTAAAAAGTTCGCAGGCAAGGCGCGCAAATCCGCAAGGAGTGAGGCGTACTTTTGGGTACGCCGCAACGACGAAGGACACAGCGCAACGCAGCATCCGGACTTTTTACGAAGTCGTCATGGATTACTTATTTCCTTTGTTGACTCAGAGCACAGCTCCAAGATAAATGCCTCATTTTAAGCCTTCATAGAGCATATGCCTCCAGCGCATCGGTCAGACAATGCCGGCCACGATGCCGGAATTATTCGGACTTTCGAAAAATATCCGGCGAATATTTTTTACCCCGCATTGCGCCAGCATATCGATCAGCTGCTGCTGTGAATATGCCTGACCAGAAGAAGTTCCCACCAGCATATTAAGTGAAAAAAGCGCCGGAAACAACGGACCGCTCATATCGTTATCAAGAATAAATTCATGGATCAGAATCATACCACCGGGCACGAGCGCGGCAACAGCTTTGCGGACGATGTTCTGACAATCTTCAGGACCTTCACCGTGCAGATTGTGAGAGAGCCACACAACATCATAACGGCCATCGACCGAATCGGTCAGATAGCTTCCCGCCTGAAAAGCGATACGATCCGTCAAACCATGTGCAGCAATGGTTTTTTCAGCAAAGGGCCGGGTCGTCGGCAAGTCAAAGACAACCGCCTTCAATTCCGGATATTTCAGGCAGAACTGAATGGCATAGGTTCCAGGTCCGCCCCCCAGATCCAGTAATGATTTTCGGCCAGACAAATCCACCGTTGGAATCAGTCGGGCTGCCAGCGTCATGGCATTGTTGTACATACCCATCAGAAAGCTTTCCCGTTCTTCCTCCGTGCCGTGAGTCGCGCGGGTGCGCACGGATTTACCGGTCCGCACCGCTTCATCGAGTTTCCCCCACGAAGGCACCAGGTGGTGATGATGTTTGATCATATAACCGATGTAATCGGAAGATGTCCGGGAAAGAAACCGTACTGCTCCAGAAACCCCTGTATAAAGGTTTCCGGATTTTTCAAGAAGATGCATGGCGGTCATCGCATTAAGCAGCATGGCGGTCCCCCTTGCATCCGCATGAATCTTTTCTGCAACCGCTTCCGCCGAAAGGTGATCTTCCCCGATCACTGTAAACACATCCAGTTCCACAGCCGCGTGAAGCGCGCAAATTTTCCAGTATCCCCCGGATAATTCCAGCAGCATTTCCGGATTCCAGTCTGTGTGTGTCATGATGTGTCCCCCTTCTTTGTATTTTACGTTTTTTCACAGCTATTGAGGATTAAATAGTAAAGTTATGCGATAAAGTCAATAAAGGGTACCCGACAGGCAGGGGAAAGGTAGCTGTCCGAACGATTTACAAACCTCTCCCCGGATTCAGGAGCATCCTGTTTTTTATATTATTGACTAAAACGGCTTCATCTGTTTTAGTGCCGCAAATCAGAACGGCTTCGTCACACATATACACGCAAAATCTTTAATTGAATATCGGGATGAAACATCACACATGCTGCGTATTTTTCGAAATGATCTGCTGAACCCTGATCAGTTTGTAGTCACGCTGGAGCTGATACCCGGCCGGGAACATGGCGGGAAATCGGTGGAAACCGTTATCCGGATTGCTGAAGATGCCTTTTCAGACGGCCGTATCTCCGCTGTCTCCATGACAGACAACCCCGGCGGCAATCCATCTTTAAGTCCCGATGTGCTGGGCTCCGAAATTTTCAAACTCGGTATGGACGTCATTGTTCATTTTACCTGTCGGGACATGAACCGTGTCGGACTTGAAAGCCGTGCGCTCCAACTGGCCATGATGGGTATGAAAAACATTCTGGCGCTCACCGGAGACTACGCCGGTCAAGGCTTTGCAGGTCAGGGAGCGCCTGTCTTCGATCTGGATTCTGTGAACCTGCAATGCCTGATGGCCATGCTGAATGAGCGCATCACGGCCGCAGGAGATCCGGACGAGTTTATGTGCGGCTGCGCAGTGTCGCCGTTTAAATACACCGAAGCCGAAAGCTTTGCCCAATACGCCAAGCTCTGCCGCAAAGTCAATGCCGGCGCTCAGTTTATCATTACACAATTAGGCTATGACGCCCGGAAATTTCTGGAACTCAGACAGATGCAAAAACTCCTGGGCATCGACCTGCCGGTACTGGGTTCGGTATATATCCTGACGCCCGGCGTCGCCAGAGTGATGAATCAGGGAAAGGTTCCCGGCGCCATCGTAACGGATGCGCTTCTGAAAGTGGTGCAGGATGAATGGCGTGTTCCGGAAAAAGGCCGAGCCGCAGGCATTGAACGGGCCGCCCGTCTGGGAGTTGTCCTTAAGGGGCTGGGATATCGAGGAATTCATATCGGCGGAATTCACAAGCACTTTGAGCCTGCAGCCCGAATTCTGGATCGGATGCAACAAATTGAACATCAGTGGCAGGATTTTTTGATAGACTTTGATTTTCCGGTTCCAAACGGATTCTACGCATTTTCAAATCATCAGCTTGCTACGTCAATGCCCCACAACTATGGACAACGATCTGTCTCTATTCCTTTCTGGAATAAATGTCACTATCATATGATGGACTTGGCCCACAGACTTTTTTTCAACCCTGATATTCTGCTGGCCCCTCTATATCAACGTTTGAGCAGGCAAATTGACAGTAACAGATCAGAACGCATGCTGCTGCACATGATCGAAAACGTCGGAAAACAACTCATGCTTGGTTGCCGGCAATGCGGCGACTGCGCAATCCAGCATGTAGCGTTTCAATGCCCGGAATCCGGATGCCCCAAACATATCCGCAACGGCGCCTGCGGCGGCAGCCGGAACGGACGCTGTGAAGTGCATCCGGACAGATGGTGCATATGGCGCCAGGCTTATCGGCGTTTATCCAGCGTGAAAAAAACTGAAGAGATGATGACGGGCTGCATCCCTCCGAGACGGTGGGAACTTGACCATACATCTTCCTGGCTGAACTTTCATCTCGGAAGAGATCACCAAACCGCATCGGAAGATTTTGCCCGTTTCTGTTCATCAAAAACTTCCTGCGGGCGTCCTCTTTCGTAATATAGGCTTTCAGAAAATTCATTTCGCAAGTCAGCAGGTCGGAGATAATACTGTAGTATATCTCCGACCGATAACGCCGCGAAATTATTTTTCTGAATGCCTATAGGTGAGCTATTTTTCCGACCAGTCGGGCTGACGCTTTTGCAAGAAGGCGGACACGCCCTCCTTGGCATCATCGGTACTGCACAGACGGGCAAAGGCTTCATTCATAAAGTCAAAGGCCTTGTGGTAATCCATATCTTCGGCGATATAAAACGATTTTTTGGCAATCTGGACAGCAATGGGGCTTTTCTGGGCCAACACGGCAGCCCAGTTTTGCGTTTCCCTGTCCAGATCCTCATTGGCGAAAACCTTGTTAATCAGCCCCAGTTCCAAAGCCCGTGAGGCTGGAATCAGGTCACCATAAAGCAATAATTCCATGGATCGCTTTCTACCAATGGATCGAGATATCGGAACAACCGGCCCAACGCAGTTCAATCCCACATTGATAGCGGTCAATCCCATTCTGGCGCTGTCGGCGGCAACCGCCAGGTCGCATGCAGCCATCAACCCCGCTCCATTCGCCGCCGCGACACCATGAACCTGAGCGATTACCGGTTTTTTCATTTTGCTGATAGCGACCAGCGGAGACTCCATCAGCTCTATCCAGCTCCGATATTCATGGGCAGATTTGCCATAGAGTTCATTGACGTCGATTCCGGCGCAAAAAGCCTTGCCGCTTCCCTTGATGATGATCACTCGAACCCGCTTGTCGGCTTCCATATCCGCAAGCGCCTGAAAAAGGTCCGTCGCCATCTGGGTCGTAAAGGTATTGAGCTGCTCTGGACAATTGAGTGTAAGGGTTCCTACATAATTGTCGCCGACTTCCATGATAACTGTCTGATACGCCATTGGGTCTCCTTGATATTTTAAAAGGTCAATATGGATGATTTCGTAAAAAGTCGTCAAGACTGGAAATGGAAAGGAAATCAAAGTTCCGGATAGTATCGAGGCATGGCGAACAAAGATGAGGCATCAAAATTCATGATCTATTATTTCTGGTCAACAAAAGACCAAAAATAAATGAACGTGTGTTCTAAAAAAGATCATAACTACCTGATTTTAATGTGGTGGAGATGAGGGGGATCGAACCCCTGGCCTCGGCATTGCGAACGCCGCGCTCTCCCAGCTGAGCTACATCCCCACTGTTCGATGGCGCTATATGTACCAAATCAATCCAATGCCGTCAAGACTTTCATTTGCCAAATACGGTAAAGTTCGATAAATTCGGAAAAATGCAGGATCGAAGCATGAGACCCATATGCTGCAACCGGTGGATACAGCACAGATATGAAACCTGTTACATTGCCATCGCATTTTCGGAGGAATTGTATGACCTGTGAAGTAGTACTGAAAGATGCTTTCAAACGATTTACCCTGGACCAGGACAAGATCCTGCCGCCGGAGGAAACCGTCGCTCGTATGAAGGAAAAATTACGGCGTCTCGATCTGGACATCCTGAAGAGCACCGCCCGTATCGACAACGGCCGACTGGGTATCCCGGTATTCATCAGTTACTGCGGAAAAGACGCCAGAGCCGTCACCGGAACACGAAAGCAAATGGGCAAGGGTGGCACGCCGGCCCAGGCGGAAGCCAGCGCCGTTATGGAACTGGCGGAACGTTTCAGTTTTTTCAGCTTTTGCAACACGCCGCACAACTTTATCACAGACAGCTATGCTCACCTGAAAAAACAGGCGATTCCTTTTGAAATGATCGCTCAATCTGTTCACGATACATCTCCGGAACGGGAGCTTGCCCGGAAAATCTACGAAAACCTCTCCATGAAATGGACATGGGGATACAACCTGACCCGCCGCGAAAATGTGCTGGTGCCGTTTGACTGGTTTTTCGCCATCAACGAATACAACGGCCCTTCCGCCGGTAATTGCGTGGAAGAGGCGATCAGCCAGGGAATCTGTGAAGTGGTGGAGCGGCATGTATCCTCGATTATCAGCCGGAACAAACTCCAAACGCCCGCCATTGACCTGGGTTCCGCCACAGATCCGCTGGTTCGCGAAATGCTCGGCAAATATGAACAGGCAGGCATTCAGCTTTTTGCCTCCGATTTTTCACTCGACACCGGTATCCCGACCGTTGGCGTTCTGGCGTATGACCCTTCCACATTTCCTGCATCCAGCGAAATCGTCTGGACGGCTGGAACGACACCGGATCCGCAGAAAGCACTCAGCCGGGCGCTGACGGAAGTAGCGCAACTGGCTGGAGATTTTAACACCGGAGCCAACTATATGGCCAGCGGTCTCCCCAAATTTACATCCATCGATGCAGCCGGATTTGTCACCAGCCCGAAGCGCTCTGTTCCCATTTCAGCGCTTCCGAACCTGTCCAGCGACAATATCCGCATTGAAGTGGAAAACTGCATCACCGCACTGTCTGTAAAGGGACTTGAAGTCATCGTCATCGATACCCATCATGCCGGACTCGACATACCGGCATTTTACACCATCATCCCAGGCGCACATTTCAGGGAACGGGCTCATGGCACCAGCGTCGGGATGTTTTCAGCCAAGCTCCTGACCGAAACCCAGGCCCCGGAACAGGCGGTTTCCGGACTCATCGACATGGATCGCCTGATGCCGGATAAATATTATGTGCAGTTTTATTTGGGAACATCTCATATCGCCATGAACGACCCCGAAACGGCCTGCCGCCATCTGTACCGGGCGTTGGAACTGAATCCTGTTCCACAGGATATTCCCAGCATTTACTCATATCTTGGCGTTGCGCTCAAGGATCTGGGAGAATACCGGAAAGCCATCAGCGTCCTTGAAAAAGGAGAAGTCATTGACAGCCATCGCACTGACATTCACAATCTGCTGGGCTTTTGCCATTTCAAACTCAAGGAACACGAACAAGCCATCCGGCATTTTCAGAAAGTGATTGATCTGGATCCGGGATCTGCCATAGACTATGCTAACATCGCTTCCAACTACCGGGACATGGGAAAGACGGATGAAGCGGTGGAGTATTACCGTCTGGCGCTTTCTCTGGATTCTTCCATCGAATTTGCAAGAGACAACCTGGAAAAGCTCATATCGCCATCGACGGTGTAACGCCGCAACGAAATCCGGTTCTGTAATGACAGACTGTTCATAAACACCACATATTTTGAAAGGATATCCAATGGAAAAACATGTATTCACCATACCGAATATCTCCTGCGGTCACTGCGTCATGACCATCAAAAATGAACTCACTGAAATGAAGGGCGTTGTAAGCGTCGAAGGCGATCCTGCCGCCAAGCAGGTTACCGTGGAATGGAATGCTCCGACCACACGCGATGCTATCGAAGCCCTGCTGAAAGAGGTCAACTATCCCGCCGCCTGACGGCGACTCCACACCATATTTTCCGGCGTCGATGCTGATTCCGGCAGGCGCCGGAAACCCTCACAGGTGAATGGCATGACCGAAGACCGTTCCGACGCCCCTGTCACCACCCGGATTGATTTTCCGGTAACCGGCATGAGCTGCGCCAATTGCGCCATGAATATCGAACGCACCCTGAACCGTAAGGTGCCTGGAGTTATCAAGGCATCCGTCAATTTTGCATCCGAGCGGGTGTCCGTAGAGTATAATCCCATCATCGCCAACCCCGAAGCCATGGCAGCGGCTATCGAAAAAGCGGGATACAAGGCCATACTGCCGGATGATTCCGAAGAAAACCCGGAAGACACCGAGCAGGCCGCCCGAAATGCCGAAATACACAGTCAGACGCAGAAATTCATCGTCGGCATCATATTCACACTTCCCCTTTTCATTCTGAGCATGTCCAAAGACTTTTTCGGAGCCGGTTCCTGGCTTCATGCGTCCTGGATCAACTGGCTGTTCTGGATTCTGGCCACGCCGGTACAGTTTTACACAGGATGGGATTATTATGTGGGCGGCATCAAAAGTCTCCGGAACCGCAGCGCCAACATGGACGTTCTTGTAGCACTCGGCTCTTCGGTGGCCTATGGGTATTCTCTGATCATCCTGCTGATTCCGGCGCTGGGACATCATGTGTATTTTGAGACATCGGCGGTAATTATCACCCTGATCAAACTGGGCAAGATGCTGGAATCACGCACCAAGGGAAAGACGGGCGGGGCCATCCGAAAACTCATGGGGCTGCGGCCATCTACAGCCAGCGTTCTGGTGGACGGCGTCGAAACCCAGACGCAGCTCTCTGATGTTCGTGTCGGGAATATTCTGATTGTACGTCCCGGAGAACGCATTCCTACAGACGCCGTGGTTCTGGAGGGAGAATCCACGGTAGATGAATCCATGCTGAGCGGTGAACCCATGCCTGTGGACAAGAACAGTGGAGACAGTGTTACCGGGGGAACCGTCAATGGACATGGATTGCTGAAATGCCGGGCGGTGCGCGTGGGAAAAGCCACGGCGCTGGCCCAGATCATCCGGCTGGTTCAGGAAGCGCAGGGAAGCCGTGCACCGATTCAGGCGCTGGCGGACCGCGTCGCCGCTGTTTTTGTGCCGTCCATTATCGTTATCGCCGTTATCACCTTTGGCATATGGTGGGGACTCACCGGCCACTTTGTTAACGCCATGATCCGGATGGTCGCAGTTCTGGTTATCGCCTGCCCCTGTGCGCTGGGGCTGGCGACCCCGACAGCCATCATGGCCGGCACCGGAAAGGGCGCCGAGAATGGTATTCTGTTCAAAAACAGCCAGGCGCTTGAAATGGCGACCCGCATCACCACCATAATTTTAGATAAAACCGGCACCATCACCCGCGGCAAACCTGCCGTCACATCTGTCATGCCGATGGGCGGAAGCAATCTGTCTCAGGAAGAAGTATTACGGCTGGCGGCATCCGTTGAAAAAGGCTCCGAGCATCCTTTAGGCAAGGCCATCGTACAGTATGCACTGGAACAAGGGCTGACGCTAACGGATCCGGAGCATTTTAAATCTACAAGTGGCTCCGGAGTGGAAGCCTCTATCTCCGGAGACGCCATCAGAGTCGGCAAGCCGGAATGGTTTTCTGAAACCGGTTCTCTTACGGAACCAGAAGTTGGCCTTATTACCCGGCTCCAATCCGAAGGCAATACCGTCATGATGGTTGCAGCCGAAGATCGCATCCGGGGAATTGTGGCGGTCGCCGACACCGTAAAGCCCGAATCGGAAAGCGCCATTCAGGAGCTTCAGGCACAGAAGCTGAAACTGGTCATGCTGACCGGCGATAACAAACGGACAGCCAATGCCATCGCCCGGCAGGTGCATATGGACAGCGTAGAAGCGGAAGTCCGGCCTGAAGAAAAATCATCTGTGGTCAAACGCCATCAGGAAAAAGGCGATATCGTGGGCATGGTGGGAGACGGCATCAATGACGCCCCTGCCCTCGCCCAGGCCAATGTGGGATTTGCCATCGGCACCGGCGCCGATGTGGCCATGGAGACTGCGGATATCATTCTGTCCAGCGGCAGTCTTTCCGGAATTCCCCGGGCCATCCGGCTCAGCAGACGCACCATGGCCACCATCCGACAAAATCTGTTCTGGGCATTTTTTTACAATATTATTCTGATCCCTATTGCCGCGGGCATTCTGCATCCTTTCACATCACTTCCGGTCATGCTCCGGGAATTGCATCCCATGGTGGCGGCGCTGGCAATGGCGTTCAGCAGCATATCGGTGGTCAGTAACAGCCTGAGGCTGTATCGTATCCCCAGAATCTGACGGTTTCGTAAAAAACCATAAAAAGAGAAAACGTCAATGCCTGAACGCACTGCGAGTGCTATCCCATTTCACATTTTAGAAATCCTTCAGATCCGTTTCATCAAACGGAATGATGGCATTGGGATTCACTTCTCTTTTATGCTGAAACCCCAAAACCGCTTTTGCGAGCGGCTTTGCCACCGGTTTCGATGATATCATGGAAAGCCTTGTTGAAGAAGATTTTTTCGATGCTGTACGCGGGACAATCGTCGGGCGCTTGAGCTGCTGCCCGGATGGATGCCCGGCAGAGTCTCCCGAAACCAGAATCACCAGATCATTGACAATGGATTTCATCTGCTCGGCCTGCGCATTCATTTCTTCAGAGGCAGACGCCGACTCTTCCGCACCTGCCGCGTTTTGCTGCGTCACCTTCTCCATTTCCGAAATCGCAATATTGACTTCATCGATACCTTTGGCCTGTTCGCTGGATGCCGCAGCAATTTCACCGATCAGATCGCCGATTTTGGATGTATTGTCCACCACCTGAGTAAAAGCGGTATTACTTCGCTGCACATACCCCGCTCCCTCCTTGACTTTTTTGGAAGTTCCCTCGATCAAAGATGCTGTTGTTTTGGCGGCTTCGGCAGCCCGAAGCGCCAGGTTACGGACTTCATCGGCCACCACCGCAAACCCGGAGCCCGCCTCTCCTGCCCGCGCAGCCTCAACCGCAGCGTTCAAGGCCAGCAAATTGGTCTGGAAAGCAATTTCATCGATGGTCTTGATGATCTTGGAGGTTTCATCGCTGGCTTTTAAAATATCACTCATGGACGCCGTCAGCTCAGACATGGATTTAGAAACCGTCTGAACACTGGATCCGGCTTCCTGCATCAGCACATGGGCCTGAGCCGCATTGTTGGCGTTCTGCTTGATCATGGAAGACATTTCTTCTAAAGATGCCGAAGTCTCCTCGATAGACGCCGCCTGTTCGGAAGCCCCCTGAGCCAGCGACTGGCTGGAAGACGACACCTCGCCGGCCGCCGAAGCCACCTGGTCCGAGCCTTCATTAAGCCCTTCAATCACAACATCCAGCGGTTTTGAAATAGAGCGGGAAAAATACCAGATCGCCAGAATGCCCAAGCCCATAAAAATAACCGCAATCATGATCATGGCGTTTCTTATGGCATACGCGGAAGCCATGAATTCATCTACTGGCTGAGTGCAGGCCACGCTCCATCCATTCAGTTCCACCGGAGTAAACCCCGCGATTTTATGAACCCCCTGATAGATATAAGATCCAACGCCGGTCTGATGAGACAACATCTTCTCTGTAATGGATTCCATACCATTCAGTGAATGAATATTCAGCTCCATCAACAGCTTGGAATCGGGATGGATCACAATCAGACCACTGGGATCGGTGACAAAAATATAGCCGGTTTTACCGATTTTAAAAGATAGAATTTTTTCTACCAGAAAATCAAACTTGAAAACCATTGTCAGCGCACCGACAAACTGTCCGGAGGGTGAATACACCGGAATGCAAACAGGCAATACCGGTTTACCGGTTTTTTTGGATTTGACGGGGGTCGTCAGAGTGATTTTTCCGGACTTGGCGTCCTGAAAATAATTTCGATCTTTAACGGATATACCGTTATAGTCGCCTCCCGTACCATCGGCATAAATAACACCGTCGGAATTGCAGGCATAAACAGTGTCATAGTGGTCTCCCATCTGCTTCATGGCTGCGGCCAGTTTGCGATCCAGTTTCTGAATATCCGAGGCTGATGCGTCGATGCCGGATGCCGCAACCTTGACGGCGACATCAATGGTGGTGTTTCCAACCGACAGGTCTTTGGCCAGTTTGATCTCTTCTTCCAGCACCGCCTGGATTAATGCAGCGATACTCCTGGCCGTGTTGGTAGTATTCTGCTCATGTGTCGCTCTCATATCCTGCGACAAACGCATATTGGAAAAAATACCCAGCGCGAGAAGCGGCAACAACACGCACAGAGAACCTCCAGTCATTAACTTGAAACGAAGACTTCTCTTTTTCATAAGGCTCCTTATATGATGACATGTAGAAAGTTCAAAACCCGATTTTCACAACCAATAATTTCAACGGGTTGATGCTGCAAAAAAGTCCAAAAACAGATTTTTTTTACCCTGAAAATACGGTTTCGTTCAGGTCTGCGGCCGCTCATCCAGCATTTTCCGGATTGTCAGGGACAGATCTCTGATAATCAGCGGTTTCATAAAAATTTCCCTGATGCCGATGTCCTGGGCCGCCTGCACCACGGCCGCATCACTGAAACCGGTACAGAGAATGATGGGAATATCCGGCCGGATACCCATCAGTTGCCTGGACAGCTCCAATCCTGTCAGGTGAGGCATTGTTTTGTCTGTAATCACCAGATCAAATTTGTCCGGATGGGATTCAAAATCTTTCAGCGCTTCCACGCTGCTGTTCCGGGCAAGCACCTGATACCCCAGATTCTTCAGAAACTCCTGCACCAGTTCGATAACAATCGTCTCATCATCCACAAGCAGAATAGTCTCATTTCCTTTCACGGCATCCGTATCAGATTCAGATGCGATCACAGCCTTTTCATTGATACAGGGCAGATATATATGGAAAGCGCTGCCCTTTCCCAACTCGCTGTAAACGGTAATCGCACCCTGATGTTTCTTGACAATGCCATGAGCAACGGATAACCCCAGGCCGGTGCCCTCCCCCGGAGCTTTTGTAGTGAAAAACGGATCAAAAATCCGTTGCAGATTCTCCGGCGCTATTCCGCAGCCCGTATCGCTTACAGAAATTTTAACGTAATGTCCGGGTGATAAATCCGGATGCGGCAGAGATGTTTGAAAATGGACATCATATATCCCCACCTCCAAAATGCCGCCTTTTTCACGCATGACATGCACGGCGTTTGTAAAAAGATTCATGATCACCTGATGGATTTGCGTTGGATCGGCTTTCACAACGCTGTCACTCTGGATATTCGTTTTGATTTCGACCGTGCTGGGGATAGCGACTTTCACCAGATTCAACGCATCTTTGACAATCAGCATCACCTGCACAGGACAGCGTTTCTGTTCGGCTTGGCGGCTGAAAGCCAGGATTTGCTGTACCAACTCTCTCGCACGCTGTCCGGCCCCCTGAATCTGGTGCAAAGACTTTTCTATTATCCTCACGTTGTTGACATCCAGGGCGGCCAGTTGTGTATAGCCCAGAATTGCCGTCAAAATATTATTAAAATCATGGACAATACCTCCAGCCAGCGTACCGATGGATTCCATCTTCTGGGATTGATAAAGCTGGTGTTCAAATCTGGCTTTTGCCGCCTCGATCTGACGGCGTTCGGTAATATCCCGAAATGTGATGACCGCTCCGGATATGACGCCATTTTCAATGATAGGCGCGCACGAATACACGGCCGGGAAGTGGGCGCCATCCTTTCGCCAGAACACTTCATCCCGTATTCTGCTGGTAACGCCTCGCGTAAGGGTTTCATGGATGGGACATACATCATGGGAATAGGCAGCGCCGTCCGACCGGGAATGGTGAATTTTCTGATGCAGCCCCTGCCCGATAATATCCACAGGATCAAAGCCTGTCATCACGGCTGCCGATGGATTGATAAAAACGACATTTCCCTGAATATCCAGACCGATAATACCTTCTTGGGACGTCTCAAGAATCATCCGGTTTTTATGATCAAGCTGCCGGATCGCTTCCTCCGCCCGCTGACGCTCCATCTCCCGGTTTTGCAGATTGGCAGCCATGTCATCAACAGCCTCAGCCAGCATTCCGATTTCTCCGCCTTTCATCGGAGATAATCCGGAACGCACTTCAAAATTTCCGGCGCCTACCTGTCGAGAAAAATCCACCAGGTGCCGGATACGGTTTGTGATGGTCAGGTTGCCGACAAACCACGCCGCGGCCATCGCCAGAACCGTGGCGATCCCCAACAGGAAAAGGCTGAGATGAAGATGCTGTCTGGCCCTGAAGAAAGCACTTTTTTCCGGAACGCCCACCCGGATATAAAGATAGGGTGGATCACTTTGCTCCAGACGCAGTTGAATAAAGCCGTAAATACGGCGGATGCCATCCACACCGGTTTCAACGTAAGTCCCTCGACGCGGCGCTCCTGAAACATGCCCCCACACTTTCGTATCCAGAGGCTTTCCGACAGCTTCGGTATTAACTCCGGTTAATTGGGGAAATCGGCACAGACGGATTCCGTTGCGATCTTCGATACCAACGACAGAACCTTCAGGAAGATGACTTTCCTGTAAAAATCGTTCATATATATCCAGGTTGCAACCGGTTATCACAACCCCCCTTAACTGACCATCAGGACCGGAAACCGGATATGCAAAAGTAAACACTGGAACAGCCGTAGATTTGGCTACGACATACTCACCGGCTGTAAATTCCCTGCGCTCCAGCGTTTTCTGGAAATATTTCCTGTCGGCAACGCTGAATGGCATCAGGGCGGCGGTGCCGGCAGCAAATGCCCTGCCGTCGGGTAAAGCCGCAACAATCGTGTTTTGAAACGGGGACCGGCGCAGGATATCGTTGAACAGATGATTGCAGGCGGGAATATCATAATTCTGGACTTCGGGAAGCTGCGCCAGGGTCATGAGCATCTGTCTGGAACCCGCGGTTACAGACTCCTGAAAATAGCCCAGATTCTCGACGGTTCGCAGAATGTTTGTTTTGGCTTCCTTAACATCTTCTTTACGCACCTGAAACCCTGCGAAGACAATGATGCCCAGCGCCGGTAACACTGCCATCAGCACCAGGGTCACCAGACTGGTTCGGATAGACCATGAACCGCCTGTATTATTATGATGTGCATTAGAGAGGTTAATCATCATGCTCTTCTTCCTTGTTGCAGCAACATTCAGTAACCAGAATGCCGCCTATCAGAATGTCGCTATGATACTACCGGTCACATTGTTGTTCACTGGCATTGTCTGCGCATCCTTTGGTTCCTCTCTCAACAGGAAGTACCGAAAGATGCAAAAATCGCAGATTGTGACCTCTCACCTTGACTATACAAGGACAGATACATAAGCAACTATTGCACCATATCCAAAACAAGAAGGCAATTAAGCATGACTATTCGGGTTTATTGTCAAAATCATTTTTTATCGAAACAACGCCCGTACATTATAAGGACCGGCATCTGTCAAAAACTTTTCCAGAATGTAAAATCTTCCAACAATCGAATGCTCTTTACAGCGACACTGCCATGGATATCCTCTGCCAATATTCTCAAAAACCGTGCCCCATCAGACAGAAGACTCAAAATATTTGTCAATATTGTCACAAATTCAGAGGTCAGAATAATCGTATAAGATTGCAATGGGTTGAATTTACAGCAGCAAAGCACCAGACAATGGAGATGAATGTTTTACCCGAAATTCCCGGCACAAAAGTTGCTTTGATTCTACATTCTCAGAACAACGAATATTCAAAATACCCCTTCTGACAGGATGATACCATAGTGAAATTCACTGAAAACAATACCCGACTGGCAATTGTGACATCGCTGATAGCCGCTGCAACAGCGCTGGTTTTCCTGTTGCATGGCTTTACAGAATCAGGCGCAGTCGTAACGCATCTTTTTTATATCCCCATCATTTTATCCACCCTGTGGTGGAGACAACGGGGACTGATCACGCCGTTACTGCTGGCTGCCATCCTGACGACCAGCCACCATTTTTTTCTTCCAGACAAACCGATTATCAATGACTGCCTCCGCATCGTGATATTCATGGGGGTAGGGTTTATTGTCGCCAGATTAAGCACGCGGATTTTCCAGGCTGAAACGGAACTCAAAAATCACCGCGATTACCTGGAAGATATGGTCACCCAACGAACCGCTCAGTTAACCAAGGCCAATGAACAGTTAACGAATGAAATCCGTACCCGCAAATCCACCGAACAAAATCTTCGCGAAAGCGAAGCCCGCTACCGCACTCTGGTAGAGACTTCCCGCAATATCGTCATTGCATCGGATTCAAGCGGCAATATACGCTACATGAATCCGGAAGGTCTCCATACAAGCGGATATTCCGAACATGAAATTTCTGCGATAACCCTTTCCGATGTTTTGATATCGGATCAGTTCGAAGCTATTGTCCATCCTTCAATATCTGACAATCGGAAAAAAGCGCCCATTCTCCACGAAGCACAATTTTTGACAAAAACCGGAGACATGATCACGGTCGAGGTATCTTCCGCTGCAATTATTACAAATCATAAAACGGCTGGCATCATGATTACGGCGCGGGATGTCACTTTCCGAAAACAAATTGAGGATGATCACAAAAAAATTGAAAAACTCGAAGCCATTGGCACGCTTGCCGGCGGCATTGCCCATGACTTCAACAATATCCTGATGGCCATTATGGGCAATGTGTCCATGGCGAAACTGTGTGTCAGCCCCGAAAACAGAACTTCGCGCCTGCTGTCGGCCATCGAAGCGGCTGTCAGGCGGGCCGGTGATCTGACACAGCAATTTCTGGTTTTTTCACCCGGCGGAAAGCCGGTCAAGCGCCTTTGCTCCGTTGCCGGTACGCTTCACGACATCGTGAATGAACTGCCGAAAAGCACTGCAATATCCTGTCTGCTTGAAATTGCAGAAGATATTCAAGATATTGAAATGGATCCGCAGTTGATCCGTCATGCGATCCACCATATTGTCACCAATGCCAGAGAAGCCATGCCCTCTGGAGGCGTTCTTTCCATCTCGGCGGACAATGTGATGATCCAACCCGAACAAACCGCTCCTGATCTGCCGCCCGCCCCCGGACGCTATGTCCGCATTACCGTGAAAGACAATGGTGTGGGAATACCCGAAACATTGTTGCCCCGGATATTTGATCCCTATGTTTCTACAAAGGAATTGGGTGCACAGAAAGGGACAGGATTAGGACTGACCCTGGCCCACGCCATCATTGAAAAACATCGGGGGCATATTCAGATACAATCGCAGCCAGAACATGGAACAACGGTGACTCTTTATCTGCCGGCTTCTCATAAAATACTGACGGCGGAGCTGCCTTCGGAAAATCAGAACACTTCTGAAAAAAAACGGATACTGCTCATGGATGATGAGGTGATGATACGTGAAATTACCGGAGAAATGCTGCAGCATCTGGGATATGATGTCGTATCCGCCGAAAACGGTGAACAAGCCATTGAGCGGTTTGAAAAGGCGATGAACGCCGGCGAACCATTTGATGCCGCTCTTCTGGACATCCATATCCCCGGAGGCGCCGGCGGCATCGAAACACTCCAGCAGTTGAAGGCCATGGACAAAGATGTAAAAGCCATCGCATCCAGTGGTTATTCTGTGGATTCCGTCTTAACGGATTATCAATCTCACGGGTTTTCAGGATGTCTTGCCAAACCCTACAGACTGGAAGAGCTGCAACATGCTCTGCAGTTGGTGATTAACTGAACCGGCTGCCAATGAAGAAAAATACGAAGTCATGCATCATGGGGTTCATCACAATGATACTGCTGACAATACTGTTGTGGTGGCTGAAACAGATAGAAGCCCCTGTTCTGTTCAAAGTGACAGCCACTGCTGTCTGTCTGAGTACAACCCTGTTCTGGACCATATTTTTTTTCTTAATGTATCACCGCAAAGACCAATTCTGTCTGACAGCGCTGGGAAAAGCAGTCAATGACCATACCGCGTTGATGAGCCAGGTTAATGACGTGCTGGACATCAGAATCAGAAATCTCCGCCAGGCCGAGAAAAACATTAAAGAAGCCCGAAATGGTCTTGAACTGCGTGTAAAAGAACGCTCGCTTGAACTGGAACTGGCCAATTATCTTTTGATGAAGGAAATTACCATTCGCTCTGAAACCGAGCATTCGTTGTTTGAAAGTAATGCCAAATACAGAACACTCGTTGAAATTGCTCCCTTTGGCATCGTCGTAATAACATCAAGGTGGGAAATTGATTATCTCAATCCGAAATTCACTGAAATATTTGGATACACCATCAATGATATCCGAGATTTGTATGCATGGTTCATACTGGCTTTTCCAGACGAATGTTATCGAAATCAGGTGATTCAGATGTGGGAAAAAAGCTGTCATGATGGAAATACATTTTCGAACGTGGTTACCGCCGTATGCAGAGATGAAAAGACTCGAAGCATCTGCTTCAAATCGGTGCATCTGCTGGATGGCAAACACTTCCTCACCTGCGAGGATATCACCCAACAGGCAGAAGCTGAACGGGCCTTAATGGAAAGCCGGACCAAATATCAAAACCTGTTTAACAACGCCCTGGTAGGGCTGTACTGTTCCCGGGTTTCAGATGGAAAAATTCTGGAATGCAACCGTCAGATGGCGTTTCTTTTCGGATATGAAAGTCCGCAGGTGTTTAAAGACTCCTTTGTTGTTTCAGAGCACTATGTGGATATTGAAGCGCTCAAAAAATTTCTCTCACAATTAAACAGCAATGGGCAGGTGGAGAATTTTGAAGCCAGATTTACAATTCGGGATGGCGCCATACGATGGTTTTCCTATTCTGGCAAAATATTTCCCGAAACAGGAACGATCGAAGGCGTCGCCATTGATATCAGCGAAAAAAAGCAGGCGGAAGAACAGCTCGTGCGGGCGGATCGTCTGTCTTCGCTGGCCCAGCTTTCCGCCGGCATTGCTCATGAAATTCGAAACCCCCTTTCCAGTATCAGCCTGTTCACGGACATCCTCTGTGATCCGGAAAAATCCGACAGAACTGGCCAGGAGCTGGAAATACTGGGTGAAATCAAGAACTGCACCCACCGGATTTCTGAAATCATCAAAAGGGTACTGAGTTTTGCCAGACCCTCCCTTGAGGAAAAGAGCGTCACGAATATCAACCAGGTGATTAGAGATACGCTGTTATTATGGGATTTAATCGCCAATAAATCCAAAGTTCGACTGAATCTTCATCTTCAG
Source organism: Desulfobacteraceae bacterium RAAP-1 (assembly GCA_001443525.1). Lineage (GTDB taxonomy): Bacteria > Desulfobacterota > Desulfobacteria > Desulfobacterales > Desulfatirhabdiaceae > RAAP-1. The sequence continues at coordinate 34,698 of LKPX01000032.1, forward strand.
GAAAATCTCCCGCCGATGTTTGGCGATGTGCTGCAACTTCAGCAGGTGGTTCACAACCTGGTGATCAATGCACTGGATGCCATGGAAAATGGCGGTGTACTAACCATTTCCACGGCTGCCGGGATTTCGTCTTTATTAAATCATAAGCCGGTATTGCTCATTACGATTTCAGATACGGGCATCGGTATTCGCCCGGAAGATACGGAAAACATCTTTAACCCGTTCTTCACCACCAAGCCAACCGGAACCGGATTAGGACTTGCCATTGCCTATAAAATTATTGAAGCCCACGGCGGGCTGATTTCACTGAAAAGCACATCTGAAAATGGCTCTGCATTTGTCATTGAATTCCCAGTTTTTCAAGAGGCTGAACGTTGAAACGATCTGTTCTGATTGTAGATGATGATTCGAGTGTCCGGATGGCGCTTCGCATGGCGCTTGAAAGCAGATATCAAACCCATACGGCAAAATGCGGCGGCGAAGCCCTGAAACAGGCTGAAGCAATTGCGCCGGAGATGATTCTTCTGGACATCGGCCTTCCGGATATGGATGGGCTTGAAGTGCTACGCCAGATTAAAATACTGTTTCCGCAGATGATCGTCATTATGATAACCGCCGTCGAGCAGGTAAAAACCATTGTTGAAACCATGCGACTGGGCGCTTATGATTATCTGGTCAAACCAGTAGATACTCAGGATCTGTACATCACCCTTCACAACGCCTTTGAAAACAAGAAGCTGCAGGATCAGATACGGATTATTCAAAAACCCGATATGGACCAGTATCATTTGGACATTCTGGGAAAAAGTCCTAAAATCATGACCGCCCTTCAAATCGCCCGGAAGGTTTCCGCCAATCCGGACATCCCGGTATTGATTACCGGCGAAAGCGGATCCGGGAAAGGGGTCATGGCCAAAGCCATTCATTACAGCGGCAGCGAAAAACCAGGGCCTTTTGTTGCAGTCAACTGCGGCGCCATCGCCAAAGATCTGATGGAAAGTGAGTTGTTCGGCTACGAACGAGGAGCTTTTACCGGTGCAGCGGCAGAAGGGAAAAAGGGATATTTCGAGACCGCATCCGGAGGAACACTTTTGCTGGATGAAATTGATGTGATGCCTCTTTCCGCCCAGGCCAAACTTCTGGGAGTACTGGAAGAACGCACATTTTACCGGGTTGGCGGCGTCCGGAAAATAGACGTTTCCACCAGAATCATTTCAGCGACCAACATCGATCTGGAAAAAGCCGTAAATCAGGAGCTGTTTCGAAAAGATCTGTATTACCGCCTCAATGTGGTTCGAATCGACATTCCTCCGCTTCGAGAACGCGGGGAAGACATCCTCTGCTTTACCCACAAGTTCATGGCGGATTTCAACGGTAAATTCGGAAAGCATTTCACTTCCATCTCTTCTGAAGCCAGAAACGCAGTGCTTGCATATCCCTGGCCGGGAAATATCCGTGAACTCCGAAATGTTATCGAACGCATCATTCTTCTGGAAGAAGGGGATACCCTTCAGGCGGAATATCTTCCCTTTGTTGTTGAACCGGTTGAATCAGAAGACTCCTCGACCCAATCCACAGACAGCATTGACTATATTGAAGCCAGCAGGTCATTGATTCAGGAAGCGCTCAAACGCACCCGCGGCAACGTTCTGGGCGCCTCCCGCCTGCTGAACCTTCCGGCGCACAAGCTGCGCTACCGCATCAAAAAACTCGGGATTACCCTATAGCGTCAGCGACGCTCTTCACACTATTCTGATCTTCCCGGATTACCTTTTGATACTATTCTCAACATCACTCCTGATAGCGTGCAAGTGTTGATGCGTCCCTTCCATCACTTATCTTTCTAACATATTTATTTTAAACAATATTTATATCAGAGTTTCTGTTTTTATATCTTCCGGCATAATCTGTGCATTTGACAACACAACATGATGAGTCATCACCCAATGTTGCAATATACAACTTTTAACAGGACATAAATAAATGAAACCCATTCCATTGAAAGATGTAGACACATTGGATCCCATTTCTGAAATTGTGACCATGCTCGCGCATCAGATAAACAGCCCGCTTTCCTGTATTATAGCCAGCGCTGAGCTGTCAACCTGTCATGCTGATGATGAAACCGCCATCAAAAAGCATTGTGCCAATATTCTTAAATGCGCAGACATGATTCGTGATCTGAATCGCAAGATTCTAAAAATCGGGAAATGCTGTCATTTCCGGACAGAAATGGTTGATCTGACCACTCTGCTGGATAACTGCCTGGATACATTCAAAGACATGTACGAAGCAGGTCATATCACCGTTAAAAGAACATATGATTTTCGTCCGATGCCGATTCGGTGTAACCCCTTTGGCCTTGAGCAGGTTTTCAACAATCTGATTCTTAATGCGCTGGATGCAATGAACACCGTGACGGACAGGCGATTATTCATCACGGCAACATGTGATCCTGCTGCCGGAACGGCTTCCGTATGGATTCGAGATACCGGAACAGGAATATCCGACAGCGTTCTTTCCCGAATTTTTCTGCCGGATTTTACCACCAAAAAAAATGGAAATGGTCTTGGCCTGGCCATCTGCAAGTACATTGTCGAAAAGCATCAAGGAAATATCGAAGCTGTCAGCAGCGAAGGAAACGGAGCTTCTTTCGGCGTTCACCTTCCGATGAAAGTGCTTTCTTCATAACGGCTTGAATTCACGCATAACCATTCAACCCAGGAGATACGGAACCATGACGCTTTCAAATGCAAAAATAGGAACGAAACTGATTATCGGATTCGCCGCAGTGTTATTCCCCCTTGTTCTGGTAGCCGTCGTCGGGCTGATGGGTATCCATGCCATTTATTCAAACCTGGAAAACGTCTTGACAGATGCCAATGTGAAAGTCGCTCTGGCCAATAAAATGAGTAACAGCACCGACATCATTGCCAGAGCCATACGCAATACGGTACTCAGCAATGATGAGAAGGAGGATTTAGCTGAAAAACAGCGAATTGATGCAGCCCGTACCCAATTCAAACAGGCATATGCAAAGCTTACCCGAATGGTCAGAACCGATCAGGGCAAATCCATTCTCCTCAGTATCAGCGAAACGGAGACACAGGTATCTCCTCTGATAGATAAGGTTCTGGAACTCGGCCTGGCCAACAAGACCGCTGAGGCAACCCGGATTCTGCTGAAGGAGGTCCGGGGGCCCCAGAAAAAGCTGATCGAAGATATGAACGCTCTCATCGCCTACCAGGGAGAAGTACTGAAAAAAACCGGAGAAACCGCAGAGCGTTCTTACGATATCAATCAGACGCTGATGATCTCTTTGAGTCTTATTGCTCTGGCGCTGGGTTTCCTGATCTCTTTCTTTTTAACCAGAGATATCAATAAGTCCCTGACACGAATATCCGCAGGTATGGACGAAGGTGCAGAACAGGTGGCCTCTGCTTCCGGGCAAGTAGCTTCCGCGAGCCAGTCCCTGGCGGAAGGCGCATCCGAGCAGGCGGCAACCATTGAAGAAACTGCATCCAGCCTGGAAGAGATTTCCTCGATGGTAAAACAGAATTCCAACAATGCTGCTCAGGCCGATCACCTCATGAAAGATGCCAATCGCGTTGTGGGTCAGGCAGAAACATCCATGCACCAGTTAATCCGATCCATGGAAGAGATCAGCAAAGCCAGTGAGGAAACCTCTAAAATTATCAAAACCATAGATGAGATCGCATTTCAAACCAATCTGCTGGCTCTCAATGCCGCCGTGGAAGCGGCCAGGGCCGGAGAAGCCGGGGCTGGCTTTGCGGTAGTTGCAGATGAAGTAAGAAATCTGGCGCTGAGGGCAGCGGATGCAGCCAAAAACACAGCCAATCTGATTGAGGGCACGGTGAAAAAGATCAGAGAAGGCGCTGAAATTGTCGGTAAGACATCCAGCGATTTCTCTGAGGTAGCCAAAGGCACGGCCAGAGTAGGTGAGTTGGTGGCGGAAATCACCACTGCTTCCAGCGAACAGGCACAGGGTATTGAACAAGTGAACAAAGCTGTTGCCGAGATGGACAAGGTTGTCCAGCAGAATGCAGCCAGTGCCGAAGAAAATGCCAGCGCTTCAGAGGAAATGAACGGTCAGGCGGAGCAAATGAGAGATTTCGTCAAGAAACTGGTCGCTCTGGTTTCCGGAAACGGTGACTGTCCCCCGATGCCATATTCACATTCCAGGAATCAGGCGGAAGCGCCGGTATATCCTGCCATAACATTTGAAAATCCGCTTTGACATGTTGAAATCCCAATACGTTCGTAGAGTCGGGATGTGGCGCGGTAACAACAATTGGGTATCTCCGTTTCTGTCAGTTTCGCTTTGACAGTGTCTGATGTCTTCCTCCTGTCGTCGTTCCGTTTCCCTCTGTTAAAGATGATTTCCAACAAAGAGCTTACCATTTTATTTTTACCGGCAAACTAAAACCATTTGTGTTTCAAATCGTTTTCAGATAGCGAAAACGGCATACACTCAAATGTGATGCCATCGTAAAAAGTCCGAAAATCGACTTTTTACGATGGCATCAGAATTGGATTCGCTGCTTTCCCTAAATTTCCAGCTTTTTAGAAAACCGCAAATTGATGCAACTTGAAGTCACGGTGATTTTGTTCTAAGGTATAACTATTTGAAATTACATGTATCAATAAGTTGGAAATCTTCGTTTTTATAAATTATTCAAGCATGTTATGAGCATTACCGATCAGATTGGCAAG
>LKPX01000033.1 GCA_001443525.1 Desulfobacteraceae bacterium RAAP-1
AATATCCCCTTAATGCCGCGAAGAACGTTTTCTCTGGCGGACTGCGCAATTTCGACATTGGCGTACAGACATTCATAACGTCCATGCCGGTTCAGATATTCCATCAACGCCAGAAGGCAGGAGGTTTTTCCGGTCTGCCGGGGCGCGTGCAGCACAAAATACTTCTTCTGATCTATCAGCGACAACAGCTCTTCCATATTCCAGCGATCTAACGGTGGAAGGCAGTAATGATCTGTCAAAACAACCGGCCCGGCGGTGTTAAAAAAACGCTTCATGGCATTTATTCCTGTTCACATCCACTACGGATGGTCCAGACTGCCTTAATATCATTAACGCCATCGTAACATGTCGATTCTCGGATGGCTGCGTAAAAAGATACAGACAAGACACGCAATTTCTGAGGAGTAATGAGTACTTATCGTACGCCGCAATGGCGAAAATGAAGCACAACACAGCATGTTGACTTTTTGCAAAGCTGTCACGGTTGCGCACTTGGGGAAATACAGGAAATCTTCCGGATGCGATATCACACCATGAGAGACATCGCCGACCTGAAATCTGCTTTTTGATCATCAGACGGAAAAAGAAAAAGCACTTACGCTGTTATCCGTCCAGCAAAAGTGCTTCTTCTTTGTACAGAAAAAACAGCAGGCATTTGTTATTTACCTTTCCTTCTTTGATGGCGTGTACGGGCCAACAGCTTTTTATGCTTGTGCTTTCTCATCTTTTTTCTTCGTTTTTTAATAACACTGCCCAACCGATCACCCCCCCTGCAATTCAATTATTCTACTGTCTGTTATCTCTCACAACTTCATTAAAATTTCAACCATTTTATATGTAGTGACATGGAATACCCTTTTATAACCCAGGGCAAATATATTGACACGGCAACAACCTTGTGATAGCGGTTCGCCAGGTTGAATTGTTCTGAACGCTGCCAGCAGAAACGTTTCCCGTTGTTTCTGCCATGATTTTTATTTGAATACAAAGGAGCGACATGCATGAAAATTCCGGCGCCTCCCCTGCCTCTGGTCTCCGGCCACGAAGATGACGACGTTATTCTGCTGACAGATGAAGTATCACAGCTCGATCATGACGAAGACACCATTCTGCTGACAAATGAAATATCACTGACCGACCATGACGACGATATTATCTTGTTGACAGATGAAGCGTCATTGCCAGAAAATGACGACGTCATTCTTCTGACGGACGAAGCACCTCTGGCCGATCATGATGATGCCATCCTGCGGATAGAAAAAGCGCTGCCGACGCATCACGAAGACGAAGATGTGATCGGCTTTAGCGATGTAGCGTTCCGGCAACCGGAAATTCTCAAAAACGCGGAAGGCAAGGCAGACGTGATTGACCTCAGCGATGTCATCGAAACTGAAGACACGGTCGCTGACTTCTTTGAGCTGGAATTTTCTGAAAAACCGACGTATGCACCGATCGTCGAACAGCCTGAAGATAGTATTGAAAATCTGCTTCTGGAACTGGACAAACCCATCGAACCACCGGTAATCGCGCCAGATGCCATCGGCGATGATATTTCAGAACTTACCGATATTTCGCTGGAATCGCCGCAGACAAGTCCTGACGAAGATTTGATTCTGGAACAACCTTCCTCCCTGCTCCTGAAAACACCATCTGTTTCAGACGCCGAAAAAGATATGACCGAATCTTTAGACATTTCGATCGATCACCCCGGCGAAGTTTCTCTATCCCCTCCCATTCAACCGGGCAAAGCAGAATCCCAGGACAAGTTTGACGATCTTCAGAACATGTTCAATGAAATAATTCAGGATTCTCATCTGCCGCCGGTTGCCGCCCCTGCCGGAAGCTCACCCGAAACCGGAATACCGGAAAATACCCCAAACACCTCAGAACCCCAATTTCCCGAAATTGCCGTAACGGAACAGCAAATCACCGCCGTCGTGGAACGGGTGCTGCAAAACATAGTTAGCGAAAAAATCGAAGACATGCTAAAATCTATGCTTACAGAAGCTGTCGCCCATGAAATGGATACCATGAAATCAAACCTGTTGGAATATCTGGGGACTGCCCGTATCCGCAATCCGGATTGATTTTTTCACATGAGGGCATGCCGTGACGGTTCATGATGCTTTTTTACATATCATGAGCCCGTGAGACGGCATTGTTTTTTTTCTGTATGTTCTGGTAAGATGCGGCGCTCTCCCGCTTTGCGCCGCGAGCATTCCTGCACGGCTGTCTATGGAAATACCGCCGCTTTATCTCAGTTGAGGAGTATGTAAGATATATGGATCACCCTGATAAAGGATATGAACCCCAGGATGTTGAAAAACGCTGGTATGCTTTCTGGGAAGAAAACAACCTGTTTGCTGCACTTGACAGCAGTTCCGCACCTGCCTATTCAATCGTTATCCCGCCTCCCAATGTGACAGGTGTCCTCCATATGGGGCATGCCCTGAACATCACGCTTCAGGACATTCTCTGCCGGCACTATCGCCTGAAGGGATACAACGTGTTATGGATGCCAGGAACCGACCACGCTGGCATTGCAACCCAAAATGTCGTGGAGAAGAAACTGGCGCTCGATGGGAAAACCCGGCACCAGCTGGGACGTGAGAAATTCATTGAAGCGGTATGGCAGTGGCGACAGAACTCCGGCAGCGCCATTATTCATCAGCTCAAACGTCTTGGCGCTTCCTGCGACTGGAAACGGGAGCGCTTCACAATGGATGAAGGGCTTTCCCAGGCTGTCCGCAAAGTGTTTGTCCAGCTCCATCAGGAAGGACTGATCTATCAGGGAGACTATATCATCAACTGGTGTCACCGGTGTCATACCGCCTTGTCAGACCTTGAAGTGGAACATGAAGAGATCCCCGGAAATCTGTATCACATTCTGTATCCATTTACAGATCAGCCCGGCGGAATCATTGTCGCCACCACCCGGCCTGAAACCATGTTCGGAGATACCGCCGTTGCAATTAACCCGGAAGACGAACGTTACAGGGACCTGCCTTCCCACACCGTCAGACTTCCCCTCACGGAGCGCTCCCTGCCCGTTATTCAGGATGAATATGTCGGTATGTCTTTCGGCACCGGAGCACTGAAGGTAACGCCGGCGCACGATCCCAACGATTTTGAAATCGGCAACCGCCATCATCTCCCCCGGCTTAAAGTCATTGACGACAATGGTCTTATGACCGAACATGCCGGCAAATTCGAAGGGATGGATCGTTTTGAATGCCGTGAAGCGGTGGTTCAGGCACTTCAGGAACAAGAACTCCTGATAAAAATCGAACCGCATACACACAATGTCGGCCATTGTTACCGCTGCAAGACCATTGTGGAGCCCAATTTGTCAAAACAATGGTTTGTCCGGGCAAAACCACTGGCGAAAAAAGCCATCGAAGCCGTTCAAAACGGTCAGACCCGGATTTTTCCCGAAATATGGGCGGCCAATTATTTCGACTGGCTGAACAATATCCGGGACTGGTGCATTTCCCGGCAAATCTGGTGGGGCCATCAGATCCCGGCCTGGACATGTGAATCCTGCCGGAAAATGACAGTAGCGCTGACTGCTCCAAAGTTATGCCCGGCCTGTGGTCATTCTGCGCTGATTCAGGAAACCGACGTTCTGGATACATGGTTCAGTTCCGCGCTCTGGCCATTTTCCACGATGGGGTGGCCGCAACATACCGAGTTGCTGAAGACATTTTATCCGACATCGACACTGGTAACCGGATTTGACATTCTCTTTTTCTGGGTAGCCCGAATGATGATGATGGGGATTCACTTCATGAAGGATGTTCCCTTCAGGGATGTGTATGTTCACGCACTCGTGCGCGATGAATCCGGAAAGAAGATGAGCAAATCCAAAGGAAACGTAATCGATCCGCTGACGATTATGGATCAGTATGGTACAGATGCTTTCCGGTTTACCCTGGCGGCGTTTGCGGCCCAGGGACGGGATATCCGGATGTCCGAGAAACGGGTTGAAGGGTATCGCCATTTCATCAATAAACTCTGGAATGCTTCCCGTTTCGCCCTCATGCACGTAACTTCAGATATTGAATCTGTCGATCCGGACAATATGACACTGCTCAATCAGTGGATACTGTCCCGCTCTCACAATGTGCTCCAGACATCTCGAGACGCCATAGAGACCTATCGCTTCAACGATGCCGCCGGAATTCTATATCAATTCGTGTGGCATGAACTCTGTGATTGGTATCTGGAAGCCGTCAAGCCTGCTTTGTACGGCAAGGAAAACGATTCTGTCCAGGCGCAAACCCGCCATATTCTCTGGTATGTTCTGAAAAATACCCTGACGGGGCTTCATCCGTTTATTCCTTTTGTAACGGAAGAAATATGGCACATGCTGCCGGGCGCCGAAGGAAGCATCATGACCGCAACATATGATCATGGTGACATACCGGGTTTTGGCGATTACACCAATACAGACGCCGAAGAGCAGATGGCGTTTATTTTTTCCGTGATTACCGCGATCCGAAATATCCGGGGGGAAATGAATCTTTCTCCGTCGCTGAAGCTGAAGGCCCTGCTTCAGACCGATCAGACATCACTGGCGGATATCATTCACCAGCACGGAAATATCATCACGAACCTGGCCAGACTCGAAAACCTGACAGTGGAGCCGGTCGGAGAAAAACCCCGGACCGCCGCAACCGCTATTTTAGAAGGCGCCGCCATTTATGTACCCCTTCAAGGGATTATCGATTTAGACAAAGAAATTCAGAGACTCCAAAAAGAGATCGGCAAACTCGACGCTGAACTGACCAGTGTATCCAGAAAACTGACCAATGAAGACTTTTTAGCCAAAGCGCCCGCAGATATCATCGAAAAAGTCCGGGAAAAATATGCCGGACTGTCTGAAAAGCACCAGCAGATCGAAACCAATCTCAACCGGATCAAGGGTTTTTTATAATGTCACCCTGCTGCAACAGGACATCATCATGATAGATTCCGTATGCCGGCTGATCGATATGGCGCTTGCCGAAGACATCAGTGTCGGTGATATCACCACAGACTATCTGGTTCCCCCGGATACGGCAGGCACAGGAGTGATTGTCGCCAAGGAAGACCTGGTGCTGGCAGGACTCGATGTGGCGCTCCAGGTCTTTCAGCGGCTGGATCCACAGATGCGTATGGACAGCGCCTTCAAAGATGGCGACATGATATCTTGCGGCGAAACCATCCTTGAAATCAACGGGAAACTGGACGCGCTTTTAAGCGGAGAACGAACAGCGCTGAACTTTCTACAGCGTCTTTCCGGAATTGCTACGCATGTGCATTCCTATGTGACCGCCCTGAAAGCGTATCCGGTAAAACTGGTGGACACCCGGAAAACAACGCCCGGATGGCGGATACTTGAAAAATATGCAGTGCGCATGGGAGGCGCCGGCAACCATCGCATGGGCCTTTTTGACGGCATACTGATCAAGGATAACCATATTGCGGTATGTAGTGGAATACGGCAGGCTGTGAACGCCGCAAGGAAACGGATGTCTCATTTCATGAAAATCGAAGTAGAGGTCTCCGATTTAAACGGTGTTTCAGAAGCCCTTGATGTCGGAGTGGATATTATCATGCTCGACAACATGGATGTCCCGCAAATCCGGGAAGCGGTATCTATGATTCAGGGCAGAGCATTGATTGAAGTTTCCGGAGGTGTCACGCTGAAAAATCTGGCAGGCCTGGCGGAAACCGGCGTGGATATCATTTCTGTGGGAGCATTGACCCATGCGGCCAGATCCGTTGATATCAGTATGCGCATTGAACAGGATATATTTAAGATAACGGACACATGATTCCGCTCAGAGATACCACGCCATCCAAAAATTATCCACTGGCCAATACCGCCATTATCGGCGTCAATGTCCTGGTTTATCTGTTTTTGTTAAGCCTGCCCGAAGGCATGTTGAACCAGTTTTATTACCTGTACGGCCTGGTGCCCGCCCGTTTCTCATCGCCCCAGATTTCAAGCTATTTCTCACTGGGGCAGCAGCTTTTTTCACTCGTGTCATTCATGTTTGTACATGGCGGTTTCTGGCACATTCTGGGGAATATGTGGTTTTTGTATATCTTCGGAGATAACGTCGAAGATCGTCTGGGATCGTTTCGCTACTTGCTGTTTTATCTGCTTTGCGGGCTGATATCCGGTTTTTTTCAGCTTATGGTGAATATCAATTCCAATATTCCCACCATCGGAGCCAGCGGAGCCATTGCCGGCGTGATGGGCGCCTATATTCTGCTTTATCCCAAATCCAGGATATTAACCCTGATTCCCATATTTATCATCCCGTTTTTTATAGAAATCCCCGCTTATTTCTTTCTCGGAATATGGTTTCTCATTCAATTCCTGAGCGCCGCAGGCAGCCAGGCAGGCGCCGGCGGCATTGCCTGGTGGGCGCATATCGGCGGATTTATTTCCGGCATGATTCTTCTGAAGCTTTTTCATGCCTTCCCCGAAGCCGGGTTTACGCAGCAGTTGCGCCAGGTTACCGAAAAACAGAAAACCCCCAGGCTTCAGGTTATCCGAACATCCGGCGCAGGCAACGACCCGCATCTTTATGGAGAAATCCAGATAACACCCCATGAGGCATTTTCCGGGGTGAACAAACTGGTCTCGATTCCATGGGGATTTTATAACCGAACCATGCGGGTACAGGTGCCTCCAGGTATCAGGCAGGGTGCTGTCATCCGGCTCAGGGGAATGGGACGCCAGATGCCGGATGGTCAAAAAGGGGATTTGCTGTTAAAAGTAGTAATTCAGTAACTGGTTACGGTCATACTTTTTCCGCAAAGAATATCCCATGAAAACCCGGCCCTACATGGACCCCAATAACCGGGCCCAGTTCCGAGATATGAACATCGGCGTTTTTAAAATTATCCAAAACCATTTTTCTGAGCTCTTCTGCCCCCGGTTTATTATGCCAGTGCACACAGTAAATATCATGATGGCTTAAATCGTTCGGCAGTTCCTGCAACATTCGCTGAAGCGCCTTGGCGGTTGTTCTTATTTTATCCAGCACATCCACCTTGCCTCTGACGATATGCAATACCGGTTTTATCTGCAAAAAAGTGCCGATCAAGGCTTGAGCGCCACCAATTCTGCCGCCTTTTCTAAGATATTCCAGTGTGCTGGGCATAAAAATAGTTCGCATCGTCGCCTTCTTCTGTTCCAGCGCGCCAACGATTTCTTCTCTGCTGTGACCCTGCTGCGCCATTTGAACAGCGGTTACCGCCAACAACTGCTCTCCGATACCCATTGTCCCGGAATCAATTACCGAAATACGATCCGACTTTTGCATCATCTGAGCGACACTGTTCGCCGTCTGCACTGTTCCACTGAGTCCACTCGACAAGTGTATGGAGATCACTTCACCATCATCTGCAGTCTTCTCAGCAAAAACATCCCAGAATTCGTCCAGTGACGGCGGGGAAGTCGCTGGATATTCCTTTTTTATCATGTCCAGAAACCGGGCATCGTTAATATCGGTTTCGTTATATTCCTTATCTGTAAATATCACCTTTAAAGGAAGAACCGTGACACCGTATCGTTTGATTTCGTCAGTAGAAAAATACGCCGTGCTGTCAGTAACAACGTGAATTTTCGCCATCCCTATCCCTCTATAATTTATGGTTTTATTTTAAATGGTTCATTCATACTCAATAAGGTTACACTTGATGCCTTCGTAAAAAGTCGGATATCGGACAGCTTTGTACCGGCATTAAAATGCCTGTTCACAGACAAAGCGCGCAAATTCTGAGGAGTGAGGCGTACTTTTTTGGGTACGCCGCAACGACGAAGGATGCAGCGCAACGTAGCATGCGGACTTTTTACGAAATCGTCAAACACTGATAGATTAATCTAACAGCTTGAGATCAAGCCGTCAAGATTGTAATAGTATTGTCTCATCTCATATCTCCTTTGCATTTCAGCATGTTTCTACCTAAGATGCCATCATTCATGCCTGATAATAAGTCTTCATCATTGATGATGACACAGGCATATATACAGGAGGTGTGAGATGGACTTTCCCGTGTTGAAAATCGGAGACCTGATCAGTCGTATTCCTATTATACAGGGAGGCATGGGAGTTGGCATTTCCATGTCCGGTCTGGCTTCGGCAGTCGCCAACGAAGGCGGCATCGGGGTAATTGCCGGCGCAATGGTGGGTATTGATGAACCGGATATCACGGAAAATCCCGTAGCCGCCAATGTCCGGGCATTAAAAAAAGTGATTTGTAAGGCCAGAAGCCTGACCCAGGGTATTATCGGTGTTAATATCATGGTGGCGCTGACGCATTATGCGGATCTGGTTAAAGCTTCCATCGAAGAATCTGTAGATGTCATATTTTCCGGGGCCGGACTGCCCTTGGACTTACCGGGATATCTGACAGAAAAGGCGAAAACCAAACTGGTGCCGATTGTATCTTCCGGCCGAGCCGCTAAGTTGATCTGTCAGAAATGGCTTTCAAAATATAATTATCTGCCGGATGCATTTGTTGTGGAAGGGCCCAAAGCTGGAGGACATCTTGGATTTAAACCGGAGCAAATCGACGATCCTTCATTCAAGCTCGAAAATCTGGTGCAGAATGTGATTCAAACACTCGCTCCGATTGCCCGTGAACGGAATGCTGTCATCCCCGTGATTGCCGCCGGAGGAATCTTTACAGGCGCGGATATCCGGAATTTTATCAATCTGGGAGCCGCCGGCGTACAGATGGGAACCCGTTTTGTCGCCACATACGAATGCGATGCCGACCCTGATTTCAAGGAAACATACATCAAAGCAAATAAAGAGGATCTGATGATCATTAAAAGTCCTGTCGGTATGCCGGGACGCGCCATCAGAAACCGGTTTCTTTCCGAAGTCGCTGCGGGTGACAAAAAACCGTTCAACTGTCCGTATCACTGCGTAAAAACCTGCGACCGCACCAAAAGCCCTTATTGCATTGCGATGGCGCTGGCAGGCGCCCGTAAAGGCAAGTTCAGAAACGGATTTGCTTTTGCAGGGTATAATGCATACCGGATTACCAAAATTATTTCCGTCAAAGAGCTGATTCAGTCTCTCAGGGATGAATTTTTGCTTTCCTGATGCAGATGTAGTTTACGCCATAGCGTTGCGGTACTGATTCCCAGTTTTTTGGCAGCATCACCGCGACGATTTCCTGTTTTTTGTAATATCAAGTGAATATAGCGTTTTTCCAGCTCCTCCAGTGATGGCAGGGCGGATTCCATCAGCGTTGGCAAAATATCTTCGGAATTGTCTGATGAAACTGCCGGCAGGTGTTCCGGTTGTATCTGCTCATCTCCGGCCAGAATCACCGCATATTCAATCCAGTTGGAAAGTTCTCTGACATTCCCAGGCCATTGATAAGATTGCATTCTCCGTATGGCGGACGGAGAAAACCCCTTGCTGCCAATGTTCAGCTTTGTCAGGAAATATCTGGCCAATATAAGAATATCCTCTCGTCTTTCCCGCAACGGGTTGATGTACAGAGGGAAAACCGACAGACGATAATACAAATCTTCACGAAATCGATTCAATAATATCAACGTCTTTAAATCCTGGTTGGTGGCGGAAACGACTCTGGCCCGAATCTTGATAACCTCTACACCACCTACCGGTCGGACTTCTTTTTCCTGAAGGACCCGCAGCAGTTTGGCTTGAAGCTCCGGCGATATTTCTCCCACTTCATCCAGAAATAGTGTTCCTTCTCCGGCTTCCACAAACAACCCCTTTTTATTGCTGTCGGCTCCGGTAAAAGCCCCTTTGACATGTCCAAATAGTTCCGATTCCAGCAAATTGGATGGTAACGCAGCACAGTTAATGGCCATAAATGGCATATCTGCATGGGTTGAGTGCTGGTGAATAAACCTGGCAAGGACTTCCTTGCCGACGCCGCTTTCCCCGTAAATCAGGACGCTGGATTTAGTCGGCGCTACTTTTCTGGCGAGTGTCAAGACTTTTGCCATACTGGGACTTCTGAAAACAATATCGCCGTCATTTTCTGACTGATGGGCTAAAATCCGCAACTGGCTGATTTCAACGTGTTGTTGCCGCAAATCCTCACGAGCCTGGCACAAAGCTGTTTTAAGTTTGGACAGCTCCGCTTCGAGAGATTGTAATTCAAATTTCTGATATAAATCATCTGGTGTTATCCCCCACTCGGCGATGGGACGGCCCTCGAATTGACAGTGTTCATGCCCTTGAGCCCGGCAGCATGTTTCTTTTACCAGAACTTCACTGCCCAAAACAGCACTTGCAAATCCACTTGAGAGTGCAGCCAGTGTCACACACACCGGCGCCTCATACGGTTTAAATTGAGTAAGCCAATTGACAGATTCAAAAGAATCCATCCATCTCCCCGTCATATGAAAAGTTTTTTGTTCTGTATCGATTTTGACTTCCTGTATCTCTTCCTTTGCCAGACCTGCCATGGTTCGCAGTACAGCACCTGATTTCAACCATTCTTCCGGTGAATCGAAATCATATAATTCAGAAATGGCTGTCGCAATTCCAAGTCCTGAATCGTAACCAAAACGGGCCAATATGACGGATGCCTTTTCCATCCCCAAGCTTTGAATTAAATCCTTTTGAAGTCGCGCCAGAGACGGCATTCCAAACATTACCATCCGATAATCGCCGAACAGAGGGAGCCCCCTGGAGCGATCGATGCCGAGTAGTTCTAATCTTTCCAGATCACAGGCACGCACAATATTTCTCCCAAGTTTGTCAAAAAAGGCAGCTTCATAAAAAGTCCTCATGCTGCGTTACAAGTACGCTTGATATCCTCGCAAAAAGTTGATTTTGGGACAACTTTTTACGAGGACATATATTACAATTTGAAATGAAATCATTCAATATGAAATGAATCGTTTGATCCACCAAGATGATAAATAAAATAACATATTGAATTTAATACAATAAATATCTCGGCATGTTCATTGCTTAGACATATACATGCAAATGTTATTAAATTCACAAAAAATTTAAAGGAGATTCAGCATGAAAAAGAAACTGATTGTTGCATGTATGGTATCAGCAGTGTTGTTATTGGGTGGTATCAGCACTTCTCTGGCTGGGAGCGGATCTTTTATGAACTGCTGGAGTGAATCATATTTTCAAGATCATCCGATGAGTGTTCAACAGTTAACTGAAAAATATGGACAACCCGCGAAAATAATAGATATGAAAGATGGTCAGCAAGACTATGTCTATAAAAAATTTGAAAGCAACTCCATGCTTCCATCAACCCGACATTTCATCATCAAAGATGGAAAAGTGATAAAAAGCTTTTTAAAAGATTGATCTTTGAGTTCAGCATATTACCGTGAATCATTTTTTGACCTCGGAAGATAGAATGTAAAACATGCGCCTTTCCCGGGTTTCCTGAAAACGGTGATAGCGCCCTTATGGTTGTGGATGATACCATAGATGGGTACCAATCTGAGGTCGGCACTCTGTCCCATGCCTCTGGTGCTGCAAAAAGGCTCGAATACGCGCTGACAGACATTTTCATCCATTCCAGCGTCTGAAGAATTCGTCACCACGACGGCTGCATATGCATCAGTCGCTATATGATAAGCGGCCGCCCGCGCCGGTTCTATGTACATATTTCTGGTTTCTATGAAAACGTTACCCACTGATGGCATGGCTTGACATGCCATCAGCAGGATATTCGCCAGCACCTGTTCGATTTGCCCCTTATGTGCTTCAACGAGGCAAAGATCACTATCCAGATTGTAATGGAAGGTAATTCCTTTTTTAGCCCGGCCAAACATTTCGGAACAGTTCAAAATCAAATCATTCAAACGAATCGGTTCCAACTGATCTTTCCCGTCACGTGCAAATCCCAGCAACTGACGGATAAGGTTGCCCGCATTTAGTACCTGCTTTTCGATGTGCTTTAACTTTTCATAATGGGGATGGTTTTTGTCGGTATCCATCAGTATCAGCGATGTATATCCTTGAATACTCATCAACAGATTGTTGAAATCGTGAGCCACGCCGCCAGCAAGCATTCCGATGGCTTCCATTTTCTGAGATTGAAGAAGCTGCTGCTCCAGCATTTTTTGCAGGGTGATATCGCGAAGAAACGCCAGTACACTCGACTTGCTTTCCCAAGTGATCAAGGCTGCACGAACCTCGACCCATAGTATGTCGTTATCTGAGGTCAATATCCTGATGGGGCAGGTTTGCAAGGGATTCTGGCCGTCAAGACACTGGACATGACGTATCTCCACCATTTTCTGATCATCCGGATGCAGAAATAACAAAAAAGGCTTGCCGATCAGGTCTTCATCGGTATATCCAGTCAAGATCTTCAACCTGCAGTTAACGAAGCAAATCATACCGTTATTAATGAACAAAATACCGTCATTGGCATTTTCCACTACCAGGCGGTATTTCTCATCAGTTGCCTGAAGAGCCTCCGCCCGTTTTGAGCTTAAATCCACTATTTTTTTCAAATCGCCGGTCTTTTTACGCACTGAACGTCGCAGTATCCAATTCCACACCAGCAGGAACAGGCCCGCCATAATAATGGTTACAACGGAAATTTCAGGGTATCGCAGATAGATCCCACCGGCTGGATTCCCGAACCACTTGCGATCGATATCATTCAGTTCTCTTTCGGAAATCATCGAAAAGCCGTTTTCGATAATTGGCAGAAGATCTCTGCGATTTTTCAGAACTGCCCGGTGAAATTCCCCACTGTAAAGCGGCGGGGTAAAGCGAAATCGATCCTGAATACCCAGTTTGAACAGGTAGTACATGGCAGGCGGATGATCCATGACGAACACGGTGACAGCACCGGCTTGAGCAGCATCCACAATACTTTCATAGCTGCTGTAATGCACCAGGCGGTTGACTCCGTTTCTAATAAGATAATCAATGCAGGCATCTCCGCTTTTTACTGCCACGAAGAAACCCCGGATTGACGCGACATCTGTGATTCCGGAGATATCTTTCTGAAAGAATATCTGAACATCGATACGGGCATAAGGTTTCGAGAAATCGTAGATTTGCTTGCGCTGGTCATTTTCAAAAATGGTATCGATCACATCGAAATGTCCAGTTTCCATCTGTCCCAACGCTTTGTCCCAATCCATCCCGACAATATTCGTATGAATACCTGTTTTCTTTTCCCAAAGTGCCCACTGGTCTATCAGGATACCTCGAAGATGCCCGGTCGCATCCATAAAAACATATGGAGGATAATTGTTGTCCATGACAATGCGGACAGATTGAACAGCGGTATTTCCCGAAGCAGGAAAAGGAATTGAAAGGAGCAGGAATATCCTCAATAAAAAGGATATCAAAATAGTGGGCTGTTTCCTGAAGGAAGTGATATTCAAAACCACATTATAAACCCTCTTCGAAGAATATGACTGCGATGATGAAAATTTTTCCGGAAACCGTCTGATGGGATACAGCTTGAAGTTCGGCTGGACACAGCCAAAAAGCCCTGACAAAATATTTGGATATTCTGTCAGGGCTTTAAAATGTGGTGCCGAAGGCCGGATTTGAACCGGCACGGGTGTAACCCGCTACCCCCTCAAGATAGTGTGTCTACCAATTCCACCACTTCGGCTTGCAAAACGAGTACTGAAAAGCTTTTACTTTGCCCCGGGATTTGCACCTGCGGCAGGCGCCGCTTGCTGCGGCGATGCTGCCGATGGCGCGGCGGCAGCCGCAGGCAAAGCCTGAGATGCATTACCGGCCGCTGTGGACTCGGGCGCCGGCGCCGTAACGGGTGCTGCCGGAGACTGCATATGCGTCATGATGGATTTACCGGAAGTATTTGTGGACAAATAAGCCAGCGTCAAAGACGTAATCATAAAAACAACAGCTGCAACGGTGGTTGCCTTGCTCAAAAATGTCGACGCTCCGGTGTTGCCAAAAAGTGTCTGACTGGATCCGCCTCCGAACGCTGCCCCCATATCGGCGCCTTTGCCGGTTTGAAGCAATACGATCATGATAAGCGCTATACAGACAATAACATGAACAATAATCAATAAAGCAGACATAGAATACCGCTATCGTTTGGTTAGAAATGAATAATACGATCGAACGTCGCTGCTGAAAGACTGGCGCCGCCGACCAAAGCCCCATCAACATCGGGCATGTTCATAATCTCCGATGCATTCTCAGGCTTGACGCTACCACCATACAATATCCGCACCGATTTGGCAAGCGGATTATCCAAGCGTTTGTCAATCAACGATCTCAGAAATGCATGTACTTCCTGAATCTGATCCGTTGTCGCCGTTTTGCCGGTACCAATGGCCCAGACAGGCTCATAAGCAACGACCAGATGGGACTCCGAATTAAACGGAACGCCTTCTAACCCTTTTACCATCTGTTTGTCAAGAACGGAAAAGGTTTCACGGGACTCTCGCTGCATTTCGGTTTCTCCCACACAAAAAACCGGAATCAGTTTATGCGCGAGCGCTGCGCGGATTTTGGCATTGACCGTATCGTCGGTTTCACCGAAAAACTGGCGGCGCTCGGAATGTCCAATAATAACATATTGACACCCCGCGTCGGTCAGCATCACCGGCGATATTTCACCGGTGTAAGCGCCTTCGTCTTTCCAATGCAAATTCTGTGCTCCCAGCGCTACAGGTGTTCCACTGACAATTTCTGCAACGGACGCCAGCGCCGTAAACGGGGGAGCAATCATAATATCGACCGATGCAGACGCAGCATATCCCACCAGCTCTCGGGCGGTGTTCACAGCTTCACTCACGGTCTTGTACATTTTCCAGTTTCCGGCAATCAGCGGCCTGCGAAGCATAAGATTCATCAGAGTCGCTCTCCTATCATAGCCGCCAGATCCACCATTCGTGTGGAATAGCCGGTTTCATTGTCATACCAGGACATGACCTTGACCATATCCTGAACTACGAACGTGGAATCAGCGTCCACAATTGAAGAATACGCCGAGCCATTGAAATCTGAGGATACAAGCGGAAGATCGCAATAGGAGAGGATACCGGAGAGCGCGCCCTGCGAGGCTTCTTTCAAAGCGTCATTGACGTCTGCAACCGTCACTCCGGATTTTTCGATGGTGGCGACAAAATCCACGATAGAGACGTTGGGAGTCGGCACCCGAATGGCCAGACCATTTAGTTTGCCTGCCAGTTCCGGAAGCACCAGCGCAACGGCTTTAGCAGCACCGGTGGTTGTAGGAATCATCGACAGAGCGGCGGCTCTGGCCCGTCTCAGGTCTTTATGAGGAAAGTCCAGCAGTCGCTGATCACCCGTGTAGGAATGCACCGTGGTCATCAGACCGCAACGGATACCAAAATTTTCAAGAAGTACTTTGGCCAACGGCGCCAGACAGTTGGTGGTACAAGAGGCGTTGGAAATAATATGATGTTGTCTGGGATCATAGGTGTTGTTATTGACGCCCATGACAATGGTGATATCGGGATTTTTGGCGGGCGCGGAAATAATGACCTTTTTGGCGCCTGCCGCCAGATGCTTGGAGGCGCTTTCCTTATCCCTGAAAAGGCCGGTGCATTCGGCGACAATATCCACCCCCAGTTCTTTCCATTTAAGCTGGGCGGGATCCTTGATGCTGGTAACCGCGACCGCTTTTCCGTCCACATAAATGGCGCCTTCCTTACCCGTAATATTATTGGCCAGTTTGCCATGAACCGAATCATAGGTCAGCAAATGCGCCATAGTGGCGGCATCGGTCAGATCATTGATGGCAACCACTTCGACATCCTGACGCTTCATGGCGGCTCTGAAAACCAGTCTTCCAATACGCCCGAACCCATTAATTCCCAATTTAATACCCATTCTCTGTCTCTCCTCTTTAATTTTGAATTGGTGCTTTCGTAAAACGTTCAGGACCTTTACTGAACGCTACACTGTGCTATTTCAGCATCGAAGGCAGGATTGGCGCATCATAATGCAGACCGATCAGTCCGCCCGTTTATTGCCTTTCAATATACCGCTTGCCAGCGAAATACTTTTCTTGCCGGAAGCCTCTAGAGCAACCGCTAATTTATTGAGTTCCATGTCTTTTCTCAGGTGAATGGCCCGTATGAGAATCGGCAGATTCACACCGGAAAGTACTTCAACACGGCCCTCTTCCAGAAACGAATAGCTCAGGTTGGAGGGAGTTCCCCCAAACATGTCTGTCAAAATCAGTACGCCCTCTTTCTGATCCACTTTTTTGATGCCATCCGCAATTTTGGTGCGGAGTTTTTCAGCTTCCTGTTTGATATCGATGGAAATAGACTCCAACCGCTCCGGCCTGCTGCCGGTAATAAACTCGGCAGCCTCGATTAACGCATCGCCCAGACGACTATGTGTCACAATAACTATACCGATCATGAAGACTCCTGTACATCACGGACATGGTGAAACGAATGACAAAAAATCAAGAATTTAAGAGAATATCCCTGTGATGAAGTTCTATACGCTTGGATGAATACTGCTGTTTCAGATATTCGAAGACGGCTTCAGCAACAGCGACTGATCTGTGCATGCCGCCTGTACACCCTACAGCCAGAGTCAGGTATGCCTTGCCTTCTTTTTCATAAAGTGGCAGCAAATATGTCAGAAGCTCCAGATACCGTTTCATGAATTCCTTGCATTCGTTACTGTTCAACACAAAGGCTTTTACATGACTGGATGTTCCGTCCAGATTTCTCAGTTCAGGCACATAATACGGGTTGGCCATGAAGCGCACATCCATGACAATATCGGCGTCCTTGGGAATACCGAATTTAAAACCAAACGATAAAATGGAGATATGTATGGAAGATGGGACTCCACATTTCAGAGCAATATCCTGAATCATGGATTTGAGTTCATGGACATTGCTCTGGGATGTGTCGATGATCTGGTCGGCAGCTTTTCGGAGATCTTTCAGTTGCGCTTTTTCCGCCCGAATGCTGTCCGTCAGATTTTTCCCGTGAGACAGCGGATGTTGTCTCCGGGTCTGACTGTAACGACGGATCAGAATATCTTCATCGGCTTCCAGAAACAGAATCTTAAATGGATATCCCTCGGCCCTCAGCGAGTCAAAAACACTGACGTGGCTGCCCAGAAATCCCTTTTCGCGGATATCCATGACAAACGCCAGCCCAGCGGTTTTAAAATCATGTTCAATCGGCAATTCCAGAAATTTGGGCAGGAGCGCGACCGGCATATTGTCAACACAATAAAAGCCCGCGTCTTCAAGCGCCGCAATGGCCGTACTTTTGCCTGAACCGGAATATCCGGTGATAATAATAATATTATGGGTTTTCACGGATGTCAGAATTCTTCGTCTTCCGGCTGAATAACAGCGATGACATCGTCGGGGGTTCGAGCCTGAAGCAGTTTGTTTTTGAACATTTCGTTTTTGAGCATCCTGGCTATTCTGGCAAGCGCCTGGAGATGAAGCCCCGAACAGTTTTCTGAGGTAACCAGCAGAAAAAACAAGCACGCAGGACGCCCATCCAGTGTATCGAAATCCACCCCTTTCCTGTGAATACCAAACCCCATGATCAGAGAATCGATGCCGTTGATTTTTCCGTGAGGGATGGCAATGCCCATGCCAATGCCTGTGCTCCCCAACCGCTCACGCTCCATCAGAACCCCGACCAACTCCTGAAAGTCCACTCCGGCAATGCGGGCTACCGGCGCCGCCAGCTCCCTGATAATTCCATCTTTGTCCTGCGACGTCAGGTCGGTGAGAATGGCATCCTTTTGTAATGCTTTAAGAATTTTCATATATCCGGATTTTACCGACTGTTACGAACGGTTGAGGTACAGCCGCAGGCTGTATCCCTTATATCTTCTCTGTTTGCAAAAAGTCAGTTACTGGGCTGAATCAACCCGAGATTGCCGTCTTTACGCCGATATAACACATTGACGCGTTCCGTCCGGGCGTTTGTAAAGACAAAAAACTGGTTTTCGAGCAGATCCATTTGCAAAATCGCCTCCTCGACATCCATTGGTTTGTAGTCGATAGGCTCCACCATGACTTGCCCGTGGCTCTCGATATCGGTGGACATGGAAGACTCCTGCATGGATTCTTTCATTCTGCTTTTGGCGCTGCTTCGCTTTTCCTTGATTTTATCCTTGTTTTTCTTGAGTTGTTTTTCAAGTTTGTCAAGAACCATGTCTATCGCCGAATACATATCTGCGGTCTCTTCCTTGCCGTAAATATTCAGCCTGTCTCCGGTAATATTGATTTCAGCAATATGCCTGAATTTTTCTACAGACAGCACCACATTGGCTTCAGCGGGATTATCCAAAAACTTATCAAATTTGTCCAGTTTATGGCTTACATAATCTGCCAGATTGTCTGATGGATCAATATTTTTAAATGTTACGGATGTTTGCATTGAAAAAATCTCCTTTATTCCTGTTTGCAATTCTGGTTGTCAGTTTGGGAATCTGCAGGGCCGGGATACACATATTCCCTGCGTCTGCTGGAGGGTAAAATCTTAAGCATTTCCCGGTATTTTGCGACTGTTCTACGAGCGACTTTAACATTGCCTGCTTCCAGCATTTGGGATAGCTGTTTATCACTGTATGGTTTTTGCGGATCTTCCGAGGCGATAATCTGTTTGATCTGGTTAATAACGCTGGCGGAAGCGATGGCGTCGCCGCTCATCCGGTTAATAGAACTGTTGAAGAAAAATTTCAATTCAAAAATGCCCTGGGGGGTGTGAACGTATTTATTGGTGGTAACACGGCTGATGGTGGATTCATGCATACCAATATCTTCGGCGATATCCCGAAGCACCATGGGCTTGAGATGTGAAATGCCTTTTTCGAAAAACTCCCGCTGATACCGCAATATACTTTCCACAACCTTGTAAATGGTTTTCTGTCGCTGATGGATACTGCGAATCAGCCATGTGGCGGATTTCATTTTTTCCTGAACATAGTCCCGGGTTTGTTCGGATATATTCTTTTTGTGCTGAATCGCATCCTTGTAGAATGAATTCACCCGGAGCTTCGGCATTCCATCGTCATTTAATACGACAACAAAATCATTGTCCACTTTATACACATAGATATCCGGAGTGATGTACTGGGGGGACTCCGAATTGAACAGCCGTCCCGGACGGGGTTCCAGCCCCCGGATGACTTCCACGGCGGAAATAACATCCGGTATGGAAATTTTAAGGGCGCTGCTGATGGCTTTATAATTTTTTCGCTCCAGATGGTGCAAATGATCGAGAATGATGTGAATGACAGGTGTATTTTCCAGGTTCAAACTGAGAGCCTGAATCATCAAGCATTCTTTTAAATTACGGGAGCATATGCCAATTGGATCGAAAGTTTGCAAAAGATGAAGTGTTTCCGTGACTTTTTCATAGGAAGCTCCGGATAACACTATCAATTCATCGATACTGATATCCAGATAGCCATCCGCATTCAGGTTTCCGATAATCAGCGTTGCAATCTGCTGCGCTTGCTCATCGGGGAAAGCCATCCGCAACTGCCACAGGAGATGTTCTTGAAGAGACTCTTTCTGGGAAATGAACGCTTCGTAGTTAGGCCCCTCTTTTCTTTCACTTTCAGAGCTCACCCTTCCGGAAGAACTGTACTCATTGATCAGACTTCCCCAGTCCGTATCGTCCACTGTTTTGGTGTCCGGTACATCTCCGGAGAGCACATTCGGAAGTTCCACAGGAGCGGCTGTTTCTTCTTCCGAAGAATCGGTGGTGGAAGCGTCCTGAACCTCTTCGAGCGCCGGATTTTCCTGTAATTCCTGATGGATGGTATCCAGCAACTCCAGTCGCGACAACTGCAGAAGTCTGATCGCCAGTTGCAACTGAGGAGTCATGATCAGTTGCTGGGACAACTTCAATTGTTGACGTAGTTCGAGTGCCATTTCAGTGTATATTCAAGGTTATGGATAAAAAAAACAAACGGACATCCGATTTAACGGCATCGTAAAAAAACATTAAAGTGTGAACTCATTGCCCAGATAAATCCGGCGACAGATCTCACTGGATGCAATCTGCTGCGGAGTTCCGGTTTCAATAATCTCTCCACCGCTCAGAATAAACGCCGTATCACAAGCCCCGAGCGTCTCACGGACATTGTGATCCGATATCAGGATACCAATACCCCTTTCTTTCAGATGTTCGACAATGTTCTTGATATCGATAACCGCCAGAGGGTCAATGCCGGCGAACGGTTCATCTAAAAGAATGAACGACGGATTTGTGGAAAGCGCTCTGGAAATTTCCAGTCTGCGTTTTTCACCGCCGGAAAGCACGGAGGCTTTTCTCTGAGCCAGATGCAGAATACCTAGTTCTTCCAAAAGGTTTTCAGCCCTGTCCATCTGTTCTGAGCGGGAAATCGGCTGGTATTCCAGAACCGCCATGAGATTTTCCAGCACCGTCAGTTTCCGGAATATGGAAGTCTCCTGCGGCAGATATCCAATGCCTTTGCGCGCCCGGACATGAATCGGAAAGGAGGTGACATCTTCATCTCCCAGAAAAATCTGCCCGGAATCCGGATTCAACATGCCAACAGCCATGTAAAAGGTCGTGGTTTTACCGGCGCCGTTTGGGCCGAGAAGCCCTACGACCTGATGGTTGGTGATATCCATGCTGACATCGTTGACCACCTGCTTTCCATCGAACGATTTTATCAGGTGCCTTAGCGACAGATTCGTCATGAATGTTTCACAATGCCAGTGGTCATGGGGTTTTCTCTATCTGGCCGGAATAGAAAACAGCCTCGACCTGTTTAGCTTTACTGCGTTCCACCAGCACCTTGTTGTCTTTGGCAAACAGCGTAATTTTCTCTCCGACAATGTAATTATTGCCGCTGGTGACCTTGGAATCGGGCCCAATCAGAACGATTGTTTTGGACTTCGGATCGTATTCCGCCTGCTGTGTATAAGCAATTCGGTCTTCAAAATGAATGATCACATTGCCGGACGCCACGACCTTTTTGATGGATTCCTCACCGGTGTTTGGGGACGCAGCATTTTTAGGCGCGGCATTACTGGCAGCGGTGGCGGCGAGGGCTTTTGTCTGGGCGTTGTAATATATCCTGAGTTTATCGGAAGTGATCAATGTGGTGCCTTGAGTTGCACTGACATTTCCGACAAACTCTGCGTAGTTGGCATCATTATATGCCACGAGATTATCAGCCTTAATCCGAATCATATCCGCATCTTTGCCGTTTTCGACAGCATACGCCAATCCGGCACAGACCGTGATCACAGCAAACAGCATTAAAGCGATTTTCAGGTATTGCCTGCGACAATGGCCTGCATAATTATGTCGTGTATTACAAAGATCGTTCACGCATCAATACCTCGACATTTTTTCCAAACCGCGTCTGGTTGGTGGACAAATCATATTTCATGGAATCCGCTGTCAAATCCATCGTTGTTCCAGCGATACGTACTGGCGCAGGTGATGTAAGAACCCGCTGGCTGTGACTGTATGTGATGTGTTCGGTCTTAAGTGTATAATTCTCATAAGAAATGACCACGTGATCGGTGACATCAATATCGTTGGTTTCCGTTTTCAGTATCCCTTTGCCAGCGGTTAAATGAATTTCCCTGCCATCATTTAAAAAATACACAACTCGCACGTCTTCTAACATCAATTGCTTGCTTTCGTCAACAACGTGGGCGGACTTGGCATCCAGAACCCATTCCTTGACACCGTTCCGGGTGGACACCTGATGAACATCTCCAATAGACAGCGCAACGTTTCGTTGAATAGAGGCAATCAATTTTTGCGGATCCTGCCCGAACAGCCGGTTTTTGATGAAGATACCTGCCACAGTGACGATGATAACCAGGCAAAGGGCTATCAGTATGATCTTGATTTTGCTGGATGACATCGGGTGGAGCCGCCTGTGTTTATACCACTTTCAGGAGTATATCGTCCCACAAACCCCTGGCTTTTAGAATCATTTCGCAAACTTCCCGAACAGCACCCTTGCCGCCGGGGAAACTGCTGACCATATGAGCGGCGGATATGACGAGAGGATGGGCGTCCGCAACGGCGATGGACACTCCGACTTTCTGCATCAGTGATATATCCATGAGATCATCACCGATATAGGCAATTTCATTCGCGCTGATCCCGGTCTGGGTGTTGATGGCGGTCAGAACGCCGGATTTACTGGCAAGCCCGTCAAATATCATCGTGATTTTCAGGTTCGCACAACGGTGTAAAAGCGCTTTGGAACGACGTCCTGTGGCAATGCCGACCTGAATTCCGGCAAGCATCAGAAGCCTGACACCAAGACCATCCCGAACATTAAATGTCTTGATTTCTGACCCGGCATCGTCATAGACAATGCTGCCATCCGTCAAAACGCCATCCACATCCAGCAGGAGGAGACGGATGGCTTTCAGCCTTTCGGCCAGCGTATCTGACGGCGCGGTATTCATACCGTAACGTCCCTGGCGGCGGCATGAATAGCCAGAAGTTTTGTCAAGAGCTCTTCAAGTACGGTTAAAGGCAGGGAGTTGGGACCGTCGCACAGGGCGCGATCCGGATCAGGATGAACTTCCAGAAACACACCGTCCGCACCAGCGGCTACGGCAGCCTGCGCCAGAATGGGTGCAAATTCCCGCTGCCCGCCGGAACGATTTCCCGCGCCTCCGGGAAGCTGAACGCTGTGCGTTGCGTCGAAAATGACAGGGTATCCGGTCTGCTGCATAATCCGGATGCTTCGAAAATCCACCACCAGATTCTGGTAACCGAACATGCTCCCGCGTTCTGTCAAAAGAATCTGATGATTTCCGGTGGATGCCGCCTTTTCGACGACCTGAGTCATATCCCAGGGAGAGAGAAACTGCCCTTTCTTGATGTTGACGGGTTTTCCGGTGCGGCTGACCTCTAAAATCAAATCGGTCTGCCGACATAAAAAGGCTGGAATCTGAATGATATCCAGAACCTGAGCCGCTGACTCGACCTCCACGATGGAATGTATATCGGAAAGAATCGGAATGGACAGAGCATCCTTGATATCGGCCAGCATATGGAGCCCATCATTGATTCCCGGCCCCCGATAGGACTGGAGGGATGTACGATTGGCCTTGTCATAAGACGCCTTGAAAACAAAGGGGATATTCAGCGAATCGGTAAGCTGTTTCAGGAAACGGGCGATAGACAATGTGGTATCATAGTCTTCAATGACGCATGGGCCTGCGATGAGAACAAGCTCTGCGCCTGTTCCGATGGGAAATTCATTGTATGCAGTCTTGATGATCATGAGCGTTCTCTTAAAGGGTCAGAGCATGGAATTTTTGAATATTCAGATCGAATCTTTTCAATAATTCCACTAGGTTCTTATTTATAGCCAGCACTGGTGGTAAAAGTCAAGCAATGATGACGGCTTCGTAAAAAGTCCGCATTTAAAAACAAGCCTTGATAAGCATGGGGTTAATTGATAATAAATTCATGGACGGTGATGGTAACTACAAAGACTGTAAAGCCATCACATTTTTCACGCTGGAAAAGCGCATGACCTGTAGATGAGAGGTAAAAAATAGATTACAGTGGAAAAATCAATGAATCCTTTGAGATTTATTTCACGCCTTCTGTTGCTGGCGGTGTTTTGCGGGGTGCTGTTTCTTGGCTGGTTTCTGTGGGGTAAGCTGGAAGGCGAAAAACCGGTTATTTCCGGTGATATTCCCGCATATCTCAATACATCCCAGGAGGTTGCCATTCATGTCTCCGACGCCAAAACCGGTATCCGCAGCATACGAATCGCCATCGAACAAAATGGCAAGGAAGCTGTTCTAAAAGATGATCATTATCCCCTGGCAGGGGAACCAGGGAGTACGGTGGTGCATACGGCGGATATAAGCGTCAAGCCGGATATCAAAAAGCTGGGTATCAGCGACGGTAAGGCCGTTTTTCATGTGGAGGCTCGCGATAATTCATGGCGCGAATGGTTTCATGGCAATAAGTCGGTCATTGACAAGGAAATCAAAATTGACACCAAGCCGCCTGAAATTGCGGTGTTAAGCAGGGTTCACAATCTGACACAGGGCGGCGCGGGACTGGTCATTTACCGGCTTTCCAAACCCTGCCCGGTAAACGGTGTCATGGTGGGAGACCAATTCTATCCGGGGCAAAATGGATATTTCAGCGATCCGGGAATCTATATGGCGTTTATTGCGCTGAATTATCGCCAGGGCCCCGGCACAGAAATGTATGTCAAAGCAACCGATGATGCGGGTAATTCGGTGAGAGCCGGATTTCTTTACCACATCAAAGGAAAGGTTTTCAGATCGGACACCATTAATGTCCCTGACAGCTTTTTAAATCGGAAAATGCCTGAATTTCAGGTAGAAGCCCCTCCGGGTAGCCAGAATCCCATGCTGGACAAATATCTTAAGGTCAACCGGGAAGTCCGGGACGCAAATTACCGGCGGATTGTATCTGCGGTAACTTCCAGCGATAACAAACTTTACTGGGAGGGCTCATTTGTCAGGCTTCCCGATTCTGCTCCCCGCGCAGGATTTGCAGATCACCGCACTTACATGTATAAGGGCAAAGAAATTGACCAGGAGGATCATCTCGGCGTTGATCTGGCGTCCTTGCAGCACGCCCCGATTCCGGCGGCTAACAGCGGCAGGGTGGTGTTTACCGAGATGTTGGGAATTTACGGCAATACGGTTCTGGTGGATCATGGATTCGGGCTGTTCAGCATGTATTCCCATATGAACAGCTTCAATGTAAAACCGGGGCAGATGGTTTCCAAGAATGATATTCTGGGATATACTGGAAGCACCGGGCTGGCCGCCGGGGATCACCTGCATTATTCCATGCTGATTCATCAGACATTTGTCAATCCGATTGAATGGTGGGATCCCAAATGGATCAAGAACAATATTACCGATAAAATCGACGAAGTCAAATCCACCATTTCCACTCCTACTAAATAAGGGAGATTCTGGGGTTATGAAAAAGTACAAAGTCGTCAAGACATATAAAGAGATTAACGATAAAATCAAATCCGGTGAAGTGGTGGTCGTGACGGCCGAGGAAATGACCAGTATCGTCAGAGAGCAGGGACCGGTCGAGGCAGCCCGTTATGTGGATGTGGTAACAACCGGAACTTTTTCTCCCATGTGTTCATCCGGCGCATTTATCAATTTCGGACATTCCACGCCGGGGATTAAAGCCTCAAAAGTATGGCTCAACAATGTGCCTGCATATGGCGGCATTGCTGCGGTGGACTGTTATATCGGCGCAACGGAACCCTGCGAGGATGATCCGCTCAACAAGGTATATCCCGGAGAGTTCAATTACGGCGGCGGACATGTGATTCAGGATCTGGTGGCCGGAAAACGGCTCTATCTGAAGGCCACTGCCTATGGAACGGACTGCTATCCCAACCGTCATGTGGAAAAGGAGATTACGCTCCAGACTTTGCCCAACGCAGTATTGTGCAATCCCAGAAATGCGTATCAGAACTATAACTGCGCCGTCAATATGACCAAGAAAACCGTCTATACCTATATGGGAACGTTAAAACCGCGGGCGGCCAATGCCAATTACAGTACATCCGGCATGTTGAGCCCACTGTTCAATGATCCCTATTACCAGACCATCGGGCTGGGAACACGGATTTTTCTAGGCGGCGCCGAAGGGTATGTGACTTGGCATGGCACCCAGCACAAACCCTCAGCCAAACGCACGGAAAAAGGGGTTCCGGTGACCCCTGCCGGAACGCTGTGGGTCATGGGAGACTTGAAGAAGATGAGCCCCCGGTGGCTGGTGGGGGTCAGCATTCTGGGCTATGGGTGTTCACTGGCGGTGGGTATTGGCATTCCGATTCCGATATTGAATGAAGAAATGGCCGAATACACCGGGATATCGGATGAGGATATTTTTACGCAGATTCTGGATTACGGCCATGATTACCCCAATGGAATCTCTCGAAGCCTGGGGCAGGTCAGCTATGCGGAACTCAAAAGCGGGGTGATCCAGCTAAACGGAGTGGATGTTCCCACCGTGCCGTTATCCAGCACGATTCGGGCCAGGGAGATCGCTGAAACCCTCAAGCAATGGATTGCCGGCAGTGAATTTCTTCTGGGAGAACCGCAGTTCACCCTGCCGGTATGATAGAGGAGCGGTACGATTATGCCAGATGTTATCCGGGCATTTATCGCCATACCCTTGCCGGAATCCGTCCTCGAACAGGTGCAGCAGGTTCAGAAAAAGCTCAAATCCTGCAAGGTTCATATGGCCTGGGTGGAACCGCACAACGTTCACCTCACATTGAAATTTTTAGGGGACATTGCGCCGGGGGATATAGACCGGGTGACTAAAGCCATGTCCGGGGCAGCCATCGGGATAGCGCCGTTTAAACTTGCCGCCGGAGACATCGGGATATTTCCGGATCTGCGCCGGCCTCGGGTGTTGTGGCTTGGTCTGACCGGCGATATTCCCAACCTGGCCGCATTCCAGAAGCATCTTGAAGACCGTCTGTATGAGGTCAGTCAAGGAGACTGGAAACCTGAAGAAAGATATTTCAAAGCGCATCTGACGATTGGCAGGATCAAGACAAAAATAGACACTGAGCTGTTGATTCGCGCCATCCGGGAAGTGGGATCGATAACGTCCGACACTTTCACGGCAGATACCGTTTACCTGATTCAGAGCAGGCTGACCCCTTCAGGCCCGATGTATTCGCGGCTAAGGCATATTCGTCTCTGTGATATTGAATAATTTCAAGCGATAATATAATGAAAAATCAGAACAACACGCTATTGAGAGGAGCTGAACACATGACTGCAATGCCTGAGAAGGAAAAAGCTGTCGATGCGGCAATGGTCCAGATAGAACGCCAGTTCGGCAAAGGTTCCATCATGAAACTGGGAAGCCGGGTGGTTCAGGATATTGCGACCATTCCGACAGGGTCATTGGCCCTGGACAAGGCGTTGGGGGTTGGAGGACTTCCCAGAGGGAGAGTGGTCGAGATTTTCGGTCCTGAATCTTCCGGTAAAACCACCCTGGCCCTGCATGCAGTTGCCAGCGCTCAAAAGCAGGGAGGCATTGCAGCGTTTATCGATGCGGAACATGCACTGGATGCGACATATGCCCGTAAACTGGGAGTCAATTGCGATGAGATGCTGATATCTCAGCCCGATACCGGAGAGCAGGCGCTGGAAATCGCCGACATGCTGGTGCGCAGCGGCGCCATAGACATTGTGGTCATTGATTCTGTGGCGGCTCTGGTGCCCCGAGCGGAAATCGAGGGAGAAATGGGGGATGCCCATATGGGGCTCC
This sequence comes from Desulfobacteraceae bacterium RAAP-1, assembly GCA_001443525.1. Taxonomy (GTDB): domain Bacteria; phylum Desulfobacterota; class Desulfobacteria; order Desulfobacterales; family Desulfatirhabdiaceae; genus RAAP-1. The sequence continues at coordinate 27,272 of LKPX01000033.1, forward strand.
AGGCCAGGTTGATGTCCCAGGCGCTGCGAAAGTTGACCGGCACTATCAGCAAAACCATGACTTGTGTCATTTTTATCAACCAGATTCGATCCAAAATCGGGGTGGTCTTTGGAAATCCGGAAACCACCACTGGTGGAAACGCCCTGAAATTTTACGCTTCCGTGAGGCTGGACATCCGGCGCACCAGTCCCATCAAGGAAGCCCAGGAACAGATGGGATATCGCACCAAGGTCCGGGTGGTGAAAAACAAGCTGGCGCCGCCGTTCCGGGAAGCTGAATTTGATATCCTCTACGGAGAAGGCATTTCCGCGGCTGGTGATTTGCTGGACGTCGGGGTTGAAGCTGGAATTATCGAAAAAAGCGGCTCCTGGTATGCCTATCAGGGAGAACGAATCGGGCAGGGCCGCCAGAACGTGAAAACGTATTTTCTGGACAACCCGGAAACCTATCAATCTATTCTGACCAAAGTCAGAGAAGGTATGGGACTGGTTGCCCCCAAAGAACCAGCCCTAAAAACTGAAGCGTGACAGGTCAAGGTGTTGTCCCTTACCGCTTGCGCTTTCCCTTTGGCCTTTTCACCTATTTTTCAATCAGCGGAGTGATTCATGACAGGCGACGAGATACGCAGACAATTCCTGGAATATTTCAAAAAATATCATCATCAACAGGTGCGGAGTTCATCCCTGGTTCCCCAGGATGATCCCACGCTTCTGTTCACCAATGCCGGAATGGTCCAGTTTAAGCGTACCTTCCTGGGGGAAGAAAAACGCGGGTATAACCGTGCGGTGACTTCCCAGAAATGTGTTCGGGCCGGCGGCAAACATAACGATCTGGAAAATGTGGGTTACACGGCGCGGCATCACACTTTTTTCGAAATGCTGGGGAATTTCTCGTTCGGAGATTATTTCAAGGAAAAGGCCATCGAATTTGCCTGGGATCTGCTGACCAACGGGTACGGACTGCCTGCGGACAAGCTCTATGCTTCCGTGTTTCTGGACGATGATGAAGCCTACGGTTTGTGGCACAGGATGATCGGTCTTCCGGAAGACAGAATTGTCCGGCTGGGCGAGAAGGATAATTTCTGGGCGATGGGTGATACGGGGCCTTGCGGGCCCTGCTCTGAAATCCTGATTGATCGTGGAGAGCAGTATGGGTGCGGCCGGCCTGAATGTCAGGTGGGGTGTGACTGCGACCGGTACCTGGAAATCTGGAATCTGGTTTTCATGCAGTTCAACCGGGATGAAACCGGAGAGATGACGCCGCTTCCCAGGCCCAGTATCGATACAGGCATGGGGCTTGAGCGGATTGTATCGGTGGTTCAAAATGTCGCCACCAACTACGATACGGATCTGATTCTGCCGGTTATGAAGGCGGCGGAAACGCTTTCCGGAAAGCGCATCGGAGAAGCGCATGACAGTGACGTAGCCATGAAAGTCATTGCCGATCACAGCCGGGCAGCCGCTTTTTTAATCGGAGATGGTGTGCTGCCGTCCAACGAAGGCAGGGGCTATGTGCTGCGCCGGATTATGCGAAGGGCCATCCGGTACGGCCGCAATATCGGCCTGACCCGCCCTTTTCTGCACAAAACCGCCGAAACGGTCTGTGATATGATGAAATCGGCCTATCCGGAACTTTCCGAAGCTTCCGCTTTCATTACGAATGTAATCCAAAATGAGGAACGGCGGTTTTCCGAAACACTGGATAACGGCCTCAGACTGCTGAATGACACGCTTCAGGAGATGAAGGTTCAAGATCGGACAGTCGTACCGGGAGATGTGGTATTCAAACTCTATGATACGTTTGGGTTTCCCGTGGATATTGTCCGGGATGTCATTCGCGATGAGCGCATGACAGTGGATATGGCCGGATTTGAATCCGCCATGGAAACGCAGCGGGCCCAGTCCAGAACCGTAACGAAGTTTGCCAGCGCCGGCGATGCTTTTAAGCAGCTGGCTGCAAACGGCGTCAAACCGGAATTTGTTGGTTATCACCAGATATCCTGCACTGCAACAGTGCTGGTTCTGGCTATCGACGGGCAGGAAATTCCAGATGCGGCAGCGGGTCAACAGATTGAGATCGTCACAGCTGTTACACCGTTTTACGGTGAATCCGGCGGGCAGGCAGGAGATGTCGGTGCTATTACCGGTCATGATGTACATGCCGACCTTCAGATACAGATTACGGGAACTCTCAAAGATCCTGCGGGCATCATTATTCATCAGGGAAAGATCATTTCCGGAATCATCCGAAAAGGCGATTCCGTTGTGTTGACCGTGGACAGGCAGCAACGGGAAGCCACGGCATGCAACCACACGGCCACCCATATGCTGCATGCGGCCTTGCGATCGGTGCTGGGAGATCATGTCAAACAGGCCGGTTCCCTGGTCAACCCGGAAAGGCTCCGATTCGATTTCACACATTTTTCTCAGGTGGAATCCGTAGCACTGGAGCAGATCGAGCAAATCGTCAATCAGCGGATTCGGGAAAACGTTTCGGTGGATATCGAGGAAATGGACGCGGATATCGCTTTTAAGTCCGGCGCCATGGCCCTGTTTGAGGAAAAATATGGCGACAGGGTACGAGTGATTACCCTCGGCAATTTCAGCAAGGAACTCTGTGGCGGCACTCACACACAGCGTACCGGCAACATCGGTGTGTTTAAAATTGTCACGGAAGCCAGCGTAGCATCTGGCGTTCGACGTATCGAAGCCGTTACCGGAAAGTCTGCCATGAATCATATTCAAAAGACATTCCGGATGATTCAAGACAGCGCTGCGCTGCTGAAAATCAGGCCGGACGATATACCGCTTCGGATCGACAAGCTGCTGAACCATCAGAAAGCGCTTGAAAAAGAAGTGGAAAAACTGAAAGCGGACATCGCAAAAGGTTCCGCCGAAACGGCTATGGATGATATCCGGACTGTGAGAGACACCGCAGTTCTGGTAAAAAAAATTGCCGCGGATTCGCCAGCAGCGCTTCGGGATATGGCGGATCAGTTCAAGGATAGAATCAAGTCTGGTATTGTGGTTCTGGGCAGTGTGTCTGCTGGAAAAGTTCTGCTGGTGACTCTGGTAACCAAGGATTTAACCAAACGCTTTCATGCGGGTGCAATTGTCAAAGAAATTTCAGGGCTTGTCGGTGGCAGCGGTGGCGGCAGGCCGGATATGGCTCAAGCGGGAGGAACCCTGCCGGACAAGCTGGATGAGGCGCTCCAAAAAGTGTTCGAGGTGATTGCCAGAGGATAGTACTCTATGACAGTGTCTTTAAAAACCATCTGGAGCAAGGTTCTTTTGGCCTGTTTCATTATTATGCCATCTCTGTTATGGGGAATGACGTTTACGAAACCTCCAGGTGGCACACATGAACTCATTTCCGACCTGATGTCCCGAATCCAGAAACAGGATTCGCTCCTCTTAACCGATCCCCAAGGCAGAATTATTGCCTCCAAACATGCGAATCAGCTGATGACCCCGGCTTCAACCCTGAAAATTCTGACATCGCTGGTAGCGCTTCATTATCTGGGACCAACCTACCACTTTGTCACCGAATGTTATCAGGATGCTCAGCACAACCTCAAAATCCGGGGGATGGGAGATCCCTTGTTCACATCCGATATCATGCCGGAATTTGCCAAACAAGTTTACAGCCATATCCATCAATACAATGATCTGGTATTGGACGATTCGGCATTTGAACAACCATTGACAATTCCAGGCGTCACCCGGACCTCGGAACCCTATGACGCCCCCAACGGCGCGTTGTGCGCCAATTTTAACACTGTCAGTTTTCAGAAAGACAATACTGGGCATTTTATCAGCGCTGAGTCACAGACACCGCTTTTACCAGTTGTTCTAAACCGCATTCACGCGTTGAATGTGGACTCCGGCAGAATCGTGTTTTCTCATTCCGAAAACGGCGGCACCTTATATACCGGCCATTTATTGAACTGGTTTTTCCTGCGGCAGGGGCTTACCTCTTCCGGACAAATCCGGGTTGGTGCTGTCCGTAATGAAGATCGCCTTCTATTTTGCTTTGTTTCGCCCTACACCCTGACTGAAGTGATTTCACGACTCCTGGAATTCTCTAACAATTATATCGCCAATCAACTGTTCATTACATCTGGTATTGCGGCATATGGACTGCCGGGAACTATCGACAAGGGGATCAGAGCCGCACAGGCATACATCCATAAAGAATTGGAAGCAAGGGATATTCAGGTGACGGAAGGCTCAGGCATTTCGAGAGACAACCGAATCTCCGCAGCCGATATGGACCAACTTCTGGTAAAATTCTATCCGTATCACGAATTGATGCGCAGGCAGGGAAGCGAGTATTTTAAGACAGGAACGCTGGATGGTGTCCGAACGAGGATCGGCTATATTCAAAGCAGCAGGGGGGGCGTTTACCGCTTTGTTGTCATGATCAACACACCAGGCGCTACAGCAGATTCAGCTATGGAAATTATCAGAAAGATTGCATCATCATAAATAATACCGGCATTAAAAATGATGCCTTCGTAAAAAGTCGAATTTCGGACGACTTCGTAAAATGTTCACAGGCAAGGCGTGGAAACCGGTCACAGATGTGAAGCATAATCGCACACAGCAAAAGACGGTGAAGGATGATGGAACCCCGCCAAACACTGCATGCGATCTCTTTTACATAGCTGCAATACCTGGTTCCATATGAATAGGGCCGCTGGTAATATGGGCATAGGCGCTGTGATTGTGAATAGACTCAAAGTTTTCAGCGCTCACTGAAAACCATATAATATTGGTGTCGGCATAAAGTGCTTTAGCGATATCCCGAACAATATCTTCCACAAACTTGGGATTGGTAAATCCCTTTTCTGTCACATGCTTTTCATCCACCCGTTTGAGAATGGAATACACTTCGCAGGATGAACATGACTCCACCAGCTTGATCATGTCTTCCATCCAGATAAATTTTTTAAATCGAGTGCTTAATCGCACTTCCCCGCGCTGATTATGTGCACCGACATCACTGATTTCTTTAGAACACGGACACACGGATGAAATAGGCACGATGACTTCTGAGACCAGATCCAGCTTTCCCGACGGATCGCTCGATCCCAGTATCCGACAGGTGTAGTCCATCAGACCAGGAGCACCGCTTACCGGTGCTTTTTTTTCTATAAAATAGGGAAAAGTGGTTTCAATATGCGCGGATGCCGCATTGAGATGTTTTTTCATCCGCTCCAGCACTACAGAAATACGCTTCAATGAGATTTCCGGCTGAAACAAAGGGAGCAACTCGACAAAACGGCTCATATGAGTGCCCTTATATTTATGCGGCAGATCCACATACATGTTGATGGTCGCCACGGTGTGCTGTCGTACGTTCTGACGGTCAAGAACCGTAATGGGATATCTGAGATTTTTTATCCCGACTTTATCAATAGGAATATTCCGGTCATCCCGCTGATTTTGAACATCTTTCATGGCAACACAGCGCCGTGTGGATATGGATGAAGAAATCTCGATTCACTGCACCCAATATAAGAATTCATCTCTGTTATCTGATTCCTCTTCTCATTCAATGGCTTCACAGAAAGTCCCATCTCTGCATTGAGCTGCATGAGGACATTTTACGAAACCGTCATCATTTGAATGCGTCTTTAAGTAAATACTCTGGTCTTACATGACTCAATGCTCTGAAAATATTACCCTTTACATTCGGGTTGGATACATAGAGCCGATTCAGCATTTCCTTTATTTCCTTGCGCTTGGAGATTCGGGATGTTGGACACGCATTTTCAAAAACAGGAAAGTGCTGCTGCCTGGCAAAGTTACGAACGTCTTCTGCATCCGCAAACGCCAGCGGCCTGACCACCGTATATTTCCCATGAAAAAATTCCTGTGACGGCTTCATGGTGCATATTGATCCAGCGTAGCAGATATTCAGAAACAAGGTTTCAATGATATCGTCTCTGGTATGGCCTAATGCCAGTTTACGGCATCCTGAAGCGTCGGCAATTTCAAAAAGACGCTTCCGACGCAGCCGGGAACACAGAAAACACGGATTTTCCCGATTTTCCGGACTATGGGCCAATATCCCGTGGCAGGTGATATCTACATGCAGGTGCAGTCCCCATTGAAGGCAATGCGCTTTCAGCAACTCTCCCATATTTCGGTCAAATCCCGGGTCAATATATATAGGGAAAATCTCGTAGTGAATCGGAATATGCGAAAGCCGATGCTGCAAAAACCACAGAAGGGTCAAACTGTCATGACCGCCGGAAACCCCTACCGCGATCCGGTCTCCATCATGAATCATATCATACTGATGGACGGCCTGACCAATTCTTCTGTTCAGAGATTTAATCAGTTTTGAATCTTTGATGAGAATCAGTCCTTGTTATTCTGAGATTCCGGCCTGAGTTTAATTTTCCCTGCTGCCACCTCTCTTAGCGACATGACAATATCCTCATTTCGGGGAGAGCTGACCAGGTATTCAGAGCCTTCACGTATCTGCCGCACCCGTTTGGACACCATATTGGCCAGCAGAAAACGATTGGGCACTCGCTTCAAACAATCATCTATGGTAATTCTCGCCATAACGGCACACCTCTCTAATATGATAAACTATGCCAGTTGATTTATGAACGGCACAGTCAAAGTTATAGGCTTTCCCGCCGCCCACCTCGATTTACAAAATCTCGACCAGCTCGTAGCAACGTTTACCTCCAGGCGCGTTGAGGACCAGCTCGTCTGATGGCTTTTTACCAATAATGGCTCTACCCAGCGGCGACTCTACAGAAATCCGTCCTTCTTCAATATTGGATTCTTCCGGACCTACCAGTTGATACTCAACAGTTTCTCCAGTATCTACATTTTCCAGAAGCACTCGGCTGCCAAAGGCAGCTCTGTCCTTAGGCAAACGGGAAGGATCAATGATATCAGCATTTGCCAGCTTATATCCTAATTCCCGAATACGGCCTTCAAGAAAACTCTGGCGCTCTTTTGCAGCTTCAAATTCGGCATTCTCTGAGAGATCGCCATGCGCACGCGCTTCTTCAATAGCTTTAATATTCTGAGGACGTTCAACTTTTTTCAGACGTTCCAGTTCTTTTTTCAGGGTGTCATAGCCCCCCTGAGTCATAGGTATTCGATCCAACGTATTACTCCTGAGAATCAGTTTTGATTTTTTGTCGGCCTGTCATAGATAATTGGTTGACAGAATTTCTGCTATCTGCACAGCATTGGTTGCTGCCCCCTTCCGGATATTATCTGCAACAACCCACATATTGATTGCATTGGCAACAGAATCATCCTGCCGGATCCTGCCGACAAAAGTCAGATCCTGACCTGCAGCGTCTATAGGCATGGGGTAGGTATTGGTCTTCACGTTATCCACAACCTTGACACCCGGCGCATCAGACAGCAGTTTACAAATATCTTCTGGAGTTGCAGGCAGTCGCGTTTCAATATTGATGGACTCGGAATGGCTGTAAAACACGGGAACGCGAACTGTTGTAGCCGTAATGCGTATCGTGTCGTCTTCCATGATCTTACGGGTTTCGTTCACCATTTTCATTTCTTCCTTGGTGTAGCCATTATCCAGAAACACGTCGATATGCGGCAGGCAGTTAAATGCAATACGGTGAGGATAAACTTTATTTTCAGGTAGTTGATGATGTAACAGCGCCTCTGTCTGCTGCGTCAACTCGACGATGGCTTTCTGCCCCGTACCGGAAACCGCCTGATATGTAGAAACGACAATGCGCTTGATCCCGAATTTTCTGTGAATTGGATTCAGGGCCACCACCATTTGAATGGTAGAACAATTAGGATTGGCGATAATGCCCTTTCGGGTATAACCGGCGACAGCATGTGCATTGACTTCGGGAACAACCAAAGGCACCTGCGGATCCATTCTCCAGGCGCTGGAATTATCTATCACTACACAACCGGATTTAGCCGCCGCGGGTGCAAATTTTTCGCTGGTACTGCCGCCAGCGGAAAACAGCGCGATATCCATGTGTTGAAATGAATCCTCTGTCAATTCTTCAACGACGACCGGTTTTCCCCTGAACGTGAGATGTTTGCCTGCAGATTTGGAAGAGGCCAGAAACCGTACGGTATTGACCGGAAAATTCCGCTCTTCCAGACAAGCGATCATTTGATTTCCAACAGCTCCTGTCGCTCCAGCCACAGCTACATTGAATGACTTCTTAGACATGTTTACCTCGACACTGCAAAAAATGAATCAGAGTCTTCTATGCCCGTACTCCGTGCAACGCTCTGGTTTTTCAACGTCAATGGAAAGTTCGCTTTTCAGCAGTTATTCCTGATATATGATACTATCAAATCACCGACTTCACTGGTTGAATAGCCCATTTTTCCTGCGGCGACATCTTTAATGTCGTCTCGAAGTACTTTAATGACGCCTCTTTCAATCCAGGATGCAGCTTCGGCCTCTCCCAGTGTTTCCAGCATGATCTGGGCTGCCGAAACGGCTGCAATGGGATTTATCACCTGTAATCCGGTGTATTTGGGCGCCGATCCTCCGATCGGTTCAAACATGGAAAGCCCTTCGGGATTAATATTCCCTCCGGCGGCGATACCCATCCCGCCCTGAATCATGGCAGCCAGATCGGTAATGATGTCGCCGAACATATTGTCAGTAACAATGACATCGAACCATTCGGGATTTTTGACCATCCACATGCTGATTGCGTCCACATGCGCATAGTCCGCTTTAATATCAGGATATTCATTGGCAACTTCACGGAATGTACGCTCCCACAAATCAAACGCATAGGTCAATACATTGGTCTTTCCGCAGAGGGTAAGTTTTTTGGCCTTGTTGCGTTTACGGCAATAATCAAAGGCAAAACGAATACACCGTTCGACCCCTTTACGGGTGTTGATAGATTCCTGAACCGCCACTTCATCCGGAGTTCCCCGTTTCAGGCATCCGCCAGCGCCGGTATAAAGCCCTTCGGTATTCTCACGAACCACTACAAAATCAATATCTGCCGGTTGTTTATCCTTTAGTGGCGTGTAAACTCCCTCATAAAGCTTCACGGGGCGCAGATTGATATATTGATCAAAATGAAAGCGCAGATTCAGGAGAATGCCTTTTTCGAGTACGCCGGGTTTGACATCCGGATGTCCGATAGCGCCCAGGAAAATAGCATCCATTTTGGCAAGAGATTTCAGCGTATCATCCGATAAAAGTTCCCCAGTGGCTCTATAATGATCGCCCCCCAGGGGATAATTAATAAAATTAAGATTAAACTGGCTTTTTTCTGCAACTGTCCGGAGTACCTTAACGCCCTCGGCGACAACTTCCGGACCGGTGCCATCCCCCGGAATCACGGCAATCTGATAAGTTTTTAACATAGTATCCACCACAATTGACATTAAAAAAATATGATCCCTGACAGCGCCCGTGACGTCATCAAAGGATCATGAAAAACATGCAGCGCCAGCGCTGCACGCGGACATTTTACAAAGCCGTCAAATTTGATGGCTTCGTAAAATGTCGATTTTTAGACGGCTTCGTAAAAAGTTCGCAGGCAAGGCGCGCAAATCCTGAGGAATGAAGCGTACTTTTCGTACGCTGCAATGACGAAGGATGCGGCGCAACGCAGCATGCGGACTTTTTACG
>LKPX01000034.1 GCA_001443525.1 Desulfobacteraceae bacterium RAAP-1
CTGTGCCGCGATTCGACGTACTGAATGTACAGTCTCATCGCTGCTCGCTTGCTTTCGCGGTCTCAGTCCGAATGCTTGCTGGAATATCATTTTGAAAGCAAAATGGAATTATCAGAAAAATGAAAGCCCCGATTCGTGATCTGCTATGATTTTTCGCTGAAGAGCCTCAGATTGTGTCTGAGGCTGTCATACCTTGTCGGGAGTATTGTTTACCCAGTCGGGAAGCCGGATATCCGGAATATTGTCATACGGAATATAGCACTTGATGTCTATCAGCGGGGAACCGTCTCTGGCGTCAATGTCTTCCAGTTCGATCACCATGTCCCGGATAGCGGTAATGCGGCACAGGGCCAGCGCGATAAGGTTCGGCCGCATGGGAGAATGCGTGGCGAAAATACCGGTTAATGGATTATGGGAATCCCTCCGGGGATGTACCTGACGTACTGCCCGCAATTGCGGCGTGTCGTTTTCATGAAACCAGTACAGCACATGAATGTGTGAAAAACCATCCAGACCCAGCATGGCATCTTTATAGATATCATTTATTTCGATCCATGCCCGCTGATCATTTTTCCGGATGACACCGATGGCGGAAATATTGAAGATTTTTTCCATGTGATTGCTCTCGTGATTGTGCTTTTGTAGTTTCAGAAGCAGTAAACAGAAAGTAAAATAAACGTTGACACAGGATTCGACTTTAGTTTAGAAAATCTGAAAAGTAAATAAATGAAAGAAGCTAATATACTGATTCGAAATCATTGACTGGCATTGAGGTGTCATTTGAGCGGTTGCCGTCCGTCTGGCGATAATGGCATCAGGGTTTTATGCGCTGAACATGCCGTTTTCATCTGATTGGCATGCAAAGTGAGGGGGATTATAGCGGAAATCGTGATTTCCGGTAAAAATGTGATCCTGTATTCAACGATTGAAAACATTGCATAAAGGGGGAAGTATGACAAAAAGATGGTGCGCAGTGGCGGTAGTGATGATGGCGGCTTTAATTGGGGCGTGGAGCGTCGCTCCGGTTTTTGCAGAAGGCGATATCAAGGTGGGCATTATGGCGCCAACCACTGGTTCGGAGGCGACATATGGCAAAGATATGGAAAACGCCATTTCGTTAGCAGTAGCTGAAATCAACGCCAAAGGGGGACTGCTGGGAAAACAGGTGGTTACCACAACGGGTGACGATGCCTGCGATCCGCAGCAGGGCGCATCTGCAGCCAGCAAACTGGTATCCGAAGGTGTTGTAGCTGTGGTCGGCGGATATTGTTCCGGCTCCACACTGCCTACCCTGAAAATTTATGGCGATGCCGGTATTCCCATTATCATTACCGCAGCCAATTCCAGTAAATTGAGCGGAGCGAATCCGGGAAATGCTTTCCAGATCAACAGCACCGGATCGGATCAGGCTATTACCGCGGTGAATCTGTTCAAGGAGAAAAAAGTCAAAAAACTGGCTATTGTTGATCAGGGTGATGGATATTCCGCAGATTTGGCGGCCCTCACTGCAAAAAAATGGAAAGAAATGGGCAATGAGGTTGTCGCTGTTGAGGTGATCAACAAAGGCGAGCAGGATGATTCAGCGCTGGTAACCCGGTTGAACAGCAAGGCGCCGGACGCCATTTTCTGGACAGCCTACTATGCGGACGGGGCGCTTTTGATCAAACAGCTTCGTCAGAGTGGTTATCATAAGTTGATTGCTGTCGGTGATGGTTCCAATTCCCCCAAACTGATGGAACTTGCCGGACCGGCGGCTGAAGGCGTTTTCTGCTTTTCAAATCCTATTGTCGAGTATTTGCCTGCAGCTAAAACCTTTGGTGAAACCTACAAGAAAAAATTCGGTCAGGATCCGGGACCGTACTCCGCCCTTGCATATGATGGCATGAACCTTTTGGCGGATGCCATTAAAAGAGCCAAATCCGCAGATAAGGCAGCTATCATGAAAGCATTAAAAGAAACCAAGGATTTTAATGGAATAGCCGGGCCGATATCGTTTAACCCGGACCAGACGCTTGCTCGAAGCAATTTCGTCGTGCTGGTTGCCAAAGGCAATGCCTGGTCTCTTTACAAATAACAATAACAAAATGATGACGACTTCGTAAAAAGTCCGCATGCAGCGCTTGCGCCGCATCCTTCGTCATTGCAGCGTACGACAAGTACGCTTCATCCCTTGCGGATTTGCGCGCCTTGCCTGCGAACATTTTACGAAGCCGTCTGAAAATCGGCTTTTTACGAAGCCGTCAATATTTCATGGCATACGCCATATTCCCCAGCATTTCCGGGTATGGCGTATGCTTTTTTATGCACACATTTTGCGATGACTCTTCATCGACAACGTCATGCAAGGGGCTATTCTGTGTCAAATCTGGATATTATCGCTCAGCAGTTTTTCAATGGGCTGATATTGGGGTCTTTTTACAGTCTGGTGGCGCTCGGCTATTCCATGGTATATGGAATCATCAAACTTCTCAATTTCGCCCACGGGGACATTTACATGGTAGGAGCGTTTACAGGATTCGCCCTGTTGTCCGTAGTCAGCGGCTTTCTGGGAAACGGATGGGGTGGCATTGTCGTTTCTATGGTACTGGCCATGATCGCCGTCGGGTTTCTGGGGGTACTGATTCAGCGGGTTGCGTATCGTCCGATGCTGAATGCGCCCCGGCTTTCCATCCTGATCACGGCGCTGGCGGTTTCCATCATCCTGTACAATACGGCGATGGTGCTGACTCACGGGGAGTTCAAGGCTTTTACCGTAGGGCTGGGCTATGATGGTGTGCAACTTGGTGATGTATTTGTCACCTATACCCAGATGGTGCTGGTGACCGCAACGGCCGTACTGATGTTGATTTTGCACCTGTTTATCAGTAAAACCATGTATGGCAAAGCCATGCGCGCCATATCCATCGACCAGGACGCCTGCCGGCTTATGGGGATCGATGTCAACATGGTGATTGCGGTAACGTTCTTTATCGGCTCTGCGCTGGCGGCTGCGGCGGGCGTCATGGCAGGGGTTTATTATGGCCGCATCGAGTTTTCGATGGGCTTTCTGATTGGTCTCAAGGCGTTCACAGCCGCGGTGATCGGCGGCATCGGCAGTATTCCGGGCGCCATGCTGGGAGGGCTGGTTCTTGGGATGCTGGAGTCGTTCGGAACGCAGATTTCGTTTGTGGGCAGTGAATGGAAGGATGTGTTTGCATTCGGTATATTGATTTTGCTGCTGGTGTTCAAGCCGACCGGTCTTTTGGGCAGAACCGAGATAGAAAGGATGTGAATCAGATGAAATCCCGAAATTCGTCGGCTGAACCGGAATTGCAGGCAGCGTCTTCCAAAGGCGATCGCGTTTCGCCGCAGCTGCATTTATGGATGAACCGTCTGTATCCATACCGTAAATTCGGATATGCCGTTTTGGCTGTGCTGTTGACAGGCATCCCTCTGATCGCCAACAACTACATTCTCGAAGTGTTGAGCAACGCCTGGTTTTATGTCGTTCTGTGCCTTGGACTGAATATTGTTGTCGGATACGCGGGGCTTCTGGATCTGGGGTATGCCGCATTTTTTGCGGTAGGCGCCTATACTACCGGAATTCTGACATCCCATTTCGGCGTCAATTTCTGGTTGACCATCCCTTGCGCCATTGTCCTGGCGTCTCTGGCGGGCGTCATTATCGGTGGACCGACGCTGAGACTTCGCAGCGATTATCTGGCGATTGTCACTCTGGGATTTGGCGAGATCGTCAGAATCGCCGCCAGAAATTTGAAAATTACCGGAGGCGCCAGCGGCCTTATCGGCATCAACCGTCCGGTTTTTTTCGGTGTGGAGCTGAATCAGATATATCATTACTATTATGCGTTTTTGATTCTGGCGGTCATTGCGGTGTTCGCTGCTTACAGACTTCAGCATTCCAGATTGGGCAGAGCGTGGCAGTATGTCCGCGAAGATGAAGACGCAGCTGAGGCCATGGGCATCGATCGTGTGGCGGTGAAGTTGTGTGCGTATGTTATTGGAGCGGTTTTTGCGGGCATCGCCGGATGTTTTTTTGCGGCCAAGATGACGGCCATTTCGCCGGAAACATTTACGTTTAGTCAGTCTGTGCTGATCCTGCTGGGGGTTGTATTCGGCGGTATGGGAAAGATTCCCGGCGTGATTATAGGAGCGCTGGCGCTGGTTTTCTTCCCGGAAGTATTTCGTGCGATCGGCACCATGAGGATTCTGGTGTTCGGGATTGTGATGCTCATCATCATGCTGTACAGACCTCAGGGAATATGGCCGGAACATAGAAACTGACAGTAAGGCGGTAATTGTCCGGTTTCTGCATTGCTATCCAGATATTAATTTTTTGCATGTTCACCAAAATGGGTGAAGGACAAGTCATGGCGCTTTTGGAGGTCAAAAAAATAAACTTGAGTTTTGGCGGTCTCAAGGTGATTGATTCCCTCAGTTTTGCAGTGGAAGAAAATGCTATTGTGAGCCTGATCGGGCCGAACGGTGCGGGAAAGACATCGGTATTCAATTGTCTGACAGGATTTTATCGCCCCAATGACGGAGATATCCTGTTCGCAGACCGTTCCATTGCACGCCGGAAACCCCATAAGATCACGCAGGGAGGTTTGGCCAGAACATTTCAGAATCTGCGTCTGTTTAAAAATATGACTGTACTGGAAAATGTGATGTCCGGTATGCACTGCAGAACATCTGCAGGGGTTGTGGGCGCGTTGTTCAGACCCGGTTTCCAGCGTCGGGAAGAGGCGCTGATTCGAAAGGTCAGTGAAGACTGTCTGGAATTTGTGGGCATTCTCGATCAGAAAGACCGCTACGCCAGCAATCTTCCTTATGGTGATCAGCGTCGTGTGGAGTGGGCCAGGGCGCTGGCGACCCATCCTCGGCTGATTCTCTTTGACGAACCTGCCGCAGGTCTCAACTATGACGAAAAGGAACGACTGGTTCAGTTGATACACCGCATTCGCGATGAGCTTGGAATCACCGTTCTTTTGATCGAACATGATATGGGGCTGGTAATGAAGATATCGGAGTGGATTTATGTGATCGATTATGGTCACAAGATTGCCGAGGGAACTGCGGATGATATCAAAAAAGATCCCCATGTGATTGAAGCCTATCTTGGAAAGGACGAAAATGTGGCCGCATGAGTGAAACGGTCCTGAAGCTGCATCATGTTGAAACATATTACGGACGGATTCATGCCCTGCGCGGTGTCAGTCTGACGGTTCAGAAAGGGCAGATCGTAACGCTGCTGGGGGCCAACGGTGCGGGAAAGAGTACGACGCTCAAAACTATTTCCGGATTGGTGAAATGTGCTTCCGGTTCTGTTGAATTCATGGGAAAAGACATTTCGCGGAATCCCGCACACGATATTGTGCGCAGCGGGTTAATTCATGTTCCTGAGGGTCGGCGTATTTTCAAAGGGATGAGCATTCGTGAAAATCTGGATCTGGGTTCCTTTACCCTGAAAGATCATCGGGTTCGCCAGCAGCGGATAGACCGGGTATTTGAATTGTTTCCGATTTTAAAAAAACGTCAGAAACAGGACGCAGGGCTTCTTTCCGGAGGCGAGCAGCAGATGCTGGCGATGGGCAGGGCGTTGATGTCCGATATCCGGCTGCTCCTTCTGGATGAACCGTCCATGGGGCTTGCTCCGTTTCTGGTGCAGGAGATCATGCGGGTCATCCGGCAGTTGAACGACGACGGAGTGACCATCCTTCTGGTGGAGCAAAACGCAAAGACGGCTTTGAAACTTGCAGATTACGGTTATGTGCTGGAAACAGGGTGTATCGTTATGGAAGGCGACGGTCAGAGCCTGCAGCAGGATGAGAGTATCGTAAAGGCATATCTGGGAAGTTGATCGTTCAGTTATCTTGAAAGACAGAGGGGGGAGGGGAACCATGCCGGTATTCCAGTGGGTGGGTAAAAACGCTAAAGGTCAGGTCAGAAAAGGGGAGACTGAAGCCGCCAATGAGACGGCGGTGAGATCTCAACTGGCGAAAAACCACATCACTCCAACCAAGATCAAGTTGAAACCCAAAGATCTATTTGAAAATATTACAATTTTTCAGCCTGCCATTGTCGAAAAAGATATCATCGTGTTTGCCAGGCAGTTTTCCACCATGATTGACGCGGGCTTACCCATTGTGCAGTGTCTGGATATTTTGTACAGCCAGCAGGAAAAAAAATCCTTCAGAAACATGCTCATGGAAATCAAGGAATCAGTTGAAAGCGGCAGTACTCTTGCGGATTCCCTGAAAAAGTACCCCCGTCACTTCGATGATCTGTTTGTCAACATGATTGCCGCCGGAGAGGCTGGCGGTATATTGGATACCATATTGAAGCGTCTTTCCGGATACATGGAAAAAGCGGCAAAACTCAAGGGCAAGGTCAAGGGGGCCATGACCTATCCGATTGTCACCCTGATTATTGCCTTTCTTGTTCTTACGGTCATTCTGGTGTTCGTTATTCCCGTTTTTCAACAGATGTTCGCTGATTTCGGTAAGGCGCTGCCCCTGCCGACCCAGATCGTTGTCAACATGAGCAATTTCGTGAAGAGCAAGATTTTGTACATTCTCGGCTTCATGGTTTTATTTTTCATCGCGTTCAGACGTTTTTATAAAACGCCCAAGGGCCGGATTGTGGTGGACAAGCTGGTGCTGTTTCTTCCGGTGATCGGAATGCTGATTCGGAAAGTTGCGGTAGCCAAGTTTACGCGCACGATGGGTACGATGCTGTCCAGCGGGGTCGCCATTCTGGATGCGCTGGATATTACGGCCAAGACATCCGGCAATAAAACCATTGAAATGGCGCTTTATGATGTGCGGTCATCCATTGCAGAAGGCCAGACGATGGCGGAGCCGCTTTCTGAAAGCGGCGTTTTCCCTCCGATGGTATGCCAGATGATTTCGGTGGGGGAATCTACGGGCGCGCTGGATGCCATGCTGAGCAAAATTGCCGATTTTTATGACGAAGAAGTGGACCAGGCCGTCGAAAATCTTACCTCTCTGATCGAGCCCTTTATGCTGGTGTTTCTGGGAGTGACCATCGGCGGGCTGGTGATATCCATGTACCTGCCCATTTTCAAGCTGGCGGGTGCGATTTCAGGATAGATCGTCATTTCGAAGCCATTGTTGTACATCAGCGTTTTCAGCCGCAAAACGCATGGTGAGGTTGCGTGACGAAGTCCTGTAATCTCCTGTTGTTTTCCCTGTACTGGAATGTCCATGAACCCTGCCGCCTGTGATGACTCTGATCTGCTGGTGAAAATAAAATGGCTGATGTTTTTCAGGATTTTTTTCACCATTTTCCTGCTGGGATCGACGATTATTGTTCAATACGGACAGCAGCTCAATTCCATGTATCCTCCCTTGCTGTTTTTGTATGGCATTATCGCCGGCGTGTTCATGCTGTCCATTGGATACGCCGCTCAGATTTCCCGGGTTGTCAGCCTGCTGCGGTTTGCCTACCTCCAGATCAGTCTGGATACTGTGATTGTCTCGTTGATCATATTTGCGACAGGTTGTTACTCAAGTATTTTTTCCTTTTTGTATCTGCTCGTCATTGTGTATTCGAGTCTCATGATTTTCCGCAGGGGAAGTCTCTATATCGCCGCTTTGTCCAGCATTCAGTATGGCATCATGCTGGATCTGGAGTATTTTGGCATTCTGAAGTCTTTTGCTCATGTCCGGTCACTGCAGTCAGGTGATATTTCTCAGGTCATGTACAAAATCGTTATTACAATGGTCGCCTGCTTTATGGTATCCTTGCTCAGCAGTCTTCTGGCGGAGCAGGCCAGGGCGTCCCGAAGCAAACTTCAGGCCATGGAAGCACACGTACGGCGCGTCGAGCGTCTGGCGTATATGGGAGAAATGGCGGCCGGGCTTGCTCATGAGATCAAGAATCCATTGGCGTCTCTGACCGGTTCGATCCAGATGCTGCAGGAAGAAATTCATTGTGACGCCGGAGAGGAAAAGCTGATGCGGATTGTTTTGCGCGAGGCGGACCGGCTGAATGCCATTGTAACGGATTTTCTGATCTTCGCCAAACCCCCATCCGGAAATATTCTCCAAATCGATGTGGCGCAGGCTCTGACAGAAGTTATGGAACTGTTTCAACATGATACAGCCCGGTGTCGGCAAGTTCACATGGTGGCGGATCTGATTCCGGATGCTTATATCGCTATTGATCCGACGCATTTTCACCAGATTATCTGGAATTTGCTCCTGAATGCCGTCGAAGCCATGCCGGGCGGTGGGGATATCCATATCAAAATGCGCCACATGTCGAACGGCGACGTTGAAATTTCTGCTTCGGATTCCGGGCATGGTATATCCGCAGAGCATATCCATCAGATTTTCAATCCATTTTTTACCACAAAGCCCGGAGGCACCGGATTGGGGCTTTCCATTGTGCATCGTCTTCTTGAAAGTTACGGCGGCAGGCTGGATGTGAAAAGTGACATGAATTCCGGAACAGCGATGACCCTGACATTTCCTAAAAATGCGGGAAAGTCGATCACATGATATGATGCGATGGCCGGAGGCACTGGCTTCTCCGGCATTTCGATTTCTGGAGCTACAGGAGGCATGGTGTGAAAAAACGGTTCGTTCTGATCGGCGTCCCGGTATTTTTGGTGATCGTCGGAACGCTGGTTTTCTGGGGGCAGTATCAAAAACGCAATGCAGAGCTGTATTATTCGGGCACTCTGGAATTCACGGAATCCAATCTGGCGTTTCAGGCGCCCGGCAGGGTAAGGCAGGTGTATCTGGATGAGGGCCAGTCTGTAAAAGCGGGGCAGTGCATTGCCGAGCTGTCGCCGGAAGAATATATCGCGGCTCGGAATCAGGCAGGAGCCGTTCTGAACCAGGCGATGGATTCCAGAAAACAACTGGAAAGCATGCTTGAATTGTATGAAAAAACGCTCCCTGCGGCCGTAACTCAGGCGGAAGCTGCGGTCAACACCGCCAAAGCCCAGTTGGCGGAACAGGAGGCCGGTAATCGTGTTCAGGAAGTGGAACGGGCGAAGCTTTCGGTTCAGGAGGCTGAAATCAATCGGGATAACGCGCTCAAAGACAAGCAGCGGTATGATAACCTTTTTCGGAATGGATTTATTGCCGAAAAAGACAGAGATTCCGTCACCGTCAAGTATGAAAATGAATTGAAGGCTTATCAGCGTGCGGTCTCGGCGTACAATATGGCCAGGGAGGGGTTCAGAAAAGAATCCATTGCCGCCGCCAGAGCGCGGTTCGCCGAGGCTCAGGCGGCGCTGCGCTTATCCAAAGGGAACCTGAAAAAAATTGACGCCGCTCAGGCCGATATTCAGGCGGCGACCGCCCGGATTCAGGCTGCCAGGGCGGCTCTGGATGCTTCGGAAATTCAACTGGGATACACCCGCCTGACAGCGCCTTTTGACGCAATGATAACCAGCCGGAATGTGGAGCCGGGCGAAGTGGTGACGCCATCGCGTGAGGTCATTACACTTGCGGATGTTTCCCGGATCGATCTGAAGGTGTTTGTGGACGAGACTCAGATCGGGAAAGTGCATCCCGGGCAGAAGGCGGATGTGCGCATCGATACGTTCCCTGATAAAGTCTATTCGGGCGTGGTGTCCTATGTGTCTCCAGAAGGGGAGTTTACCCCCAAGATCATTCAGACACGGAAGGAACGTGTCAAACTGGTTTATCTGGTCAAGATCGCCATGACCAATCCAAACGACGAACTGAAATCCGGAATGCCCGCCGATGCCTGGTTCAGATAATCCGAATGCTATGATGTCTGCGTCAAAACCGATCGTGGAGGTGGATAATGTCTCCATGCGATTCGGAACGCTGGAGGCGGTTTCCGGAGTTTCATTTTCAGTGACCTCCGGCAGTATTTTCGGGTTTGTGGGGTCCGATGGCGCCGGGAAAACCACACTGCTCCGGATGATCGCCGGGATGCTGCGCCCGTTATGCGGCAGCATCCGGGTGAACGGGTTGGAAGCGGCCTCGGAACGAACCCAGGTTAAAAAGCTCATCGGTTATATGCCCCAGCGTTTCGGGCTGTACCCCGATCTGACGGTAGCCGAGAATATGGCCTTTTTCATGGATGTGTTCGGTATTTCGGGTGCGGAAAGGAAGAAACGCAAGGACCGGTATCTGGGATTTTCCAATTTGATACCGTTTGAGGGCCGTCTGGCCCGGGATCTTTCCGGCGGTATGAAACAGAAATTAGGTCTGGCCTGCGTGCTGGTACACCAGCCTATGCTGCTGATCCTGGATGAACCAACCAATGGGGTGGATCCGGTGTCCCGAAAAGAATTCTGGGAAATTCTGCATACCATGCGTCAGCAGGGCATGACCATTCTGGTTTCCACCGCCTATCTGGATGAAGGTGAAAAATGCGATCAGGTGATATTGATGCATAACGCCCATGTGCTGGAGCAGGCAGCGCCGGAAGTGCTGCGCGCGGATTATTCAAGCCTTGAAGAGGCTATGGTGCAGCGGATTCAGGCGGCGGATCAGATACTTGCCGGAGATCATTTTGGTATCTGATATCAATTCATTACCGGATATTGTCATGGTGCGGGATCTCAGCAAGATTTTCGGCCGTTTTACGGCCGTGAACCGTATTTCATTTTCGGTACGGCAAGGGGAGATTTTTGGATTTTTAGGGCCAAACGGCGCTGGAAAATCCACTACCATTCGGATGCTTTGCGGCATTATCACGCCGACATCCGGCCACGGTGATGTGGCTGGTTTTGATATCTTTACCCAGTCCGAGGATATCAAACGCAGTATCGGATACATGTCGCAGAAGTTTTCGCTGTATGAAGACATGACGCCTTTTGAAAATATTCGTTTTTATATGGGGATTTACAGCGTTCCTCCGGAAAAATGGCCGGAACGCACCCGCTGGGTGCTTGAAACGACGCGGCTTGAAAACGTCAAAAACCGTCTGACACGAGAGCTGCCTCCCGGATGGCGTCAACGGCTGGCATTAGGGTGCGCGCTGCTGCATGAGCCTCGGATATTGTTTCTGGATGAGCCGACATCCGGAGTTGATCCTATTACCCGCCGGCATTTTTGGGCGTTTATCCGGCATCTGACTGCTACCGGCGTCACCGTGTTTGTTACAACCCACTATATGGATGAAGCCCAGCACTGCGATCGGGTGGTCATGATCAACGAGGGCAGAATCGTGGTGTCCGGGTCACCCGGTCAGATTGTTCAGGACGTGTTTCCGAATCGCACGGACGCCGATCTGAACGACGTGTTCATTCACCTGATGGCAAGGAATCAGCCGTAAATGGAGCATCCATTCATATCCTGCTGAGAAAACGAATATAAACTGACGCATTGGAATCTTTAATGAATTTTAATATCATAGGAGAAATTGCGGAAATTGAGACCATCGCCACAGGTGGAAATATTCGGGATATCATGCGGATCCGCAGGCAGTATGGTTTTGGAAGATGGCGAAAACTGAAAGGGATAGCCAATATATGCCTTCAGAATGGGAATGTTCGGAAAGCCGAAGTGCATTGGTATGAAGCTCATGGTTTTGGCAGGATAAAAATGAAAATTAAAAGATTTATGGATTGAGAAATGAAAAAAGGAAACGATAGGCCGAATTATGCTCTTTGCGTAGAAAACAGGGATTGTGAAGATTTGGAGAAGCGAAAAGTTTATCAGGTGCTTTTAGATGAAGAAGCAGAAGAGGAAGGGTATTTGAGAGTGCTTGATGAATCAGGTGAAGATTATCTGTATCCCGCATCCTATTTTATTCTTTTACAACTGCCTGCCGAAGCGCAGGAAGCATTAAGATTAACCGCCTGATCATCTTCACAATTTTCCGACAGGGCTACCAGCCATGAACTGGACTAAAATTCAGGCGATCAGCCGCAAAGAATTCTATCATCTCATCCGGGATTTCAGGAGCCTGTATCTGGCGTTTATGATTCCGCTGCTGCTGATTCTGCTTTTTGGGTATGCACTCAGTCTGGATGTGGATAATATCAATGTGGTGGTGGTGGATCATGACCAGACGGATCTCAGCCGGGATTTTATTCGGGGGCTGGATGCTTCTCCATATTTTCATGTACTGGGGCAGTTTTCGGAGGATCGTGTGGTGAATCGTTATCTGGATGACGGTACGGCGTCCGTGGCCGTCATCCTGCCGCCACGCTGGACAGAGGATATCCGTTCTGACCGGAACAGTCCGATTCAGATACTGATCGACGGCAGTGATCCGAATTTTGCCGGTATTACCAGAAGCTATCTGACGGCATTCATGCAGAAGTATAACCAGAAGGCGCTTGTGGCGTATTTAAACCGTCAGGGAATGGTGCGGATTCATCCGCCGGTGGACGGCCAGATCCGGGTATGGTTCAATGAGGATCTGGAGAGCCGGAACTTTATTGTTCCCGGTATTATCGCGATCATCATCATGATTGTAGGGGCCATGCTGACGTCTCTGGTGGTGGCGCGGGAATATGAAAGCGGCACCATGGAGACTATCCGTTCACTTCCGATTCACGCGCTGGAATTTTTGACCGGAAAGGCCATTCCCTATTTCATCATTGGTCTGATAGACGTGTTGATTTCCATTCTGATGGGGCAGGTTCTCTTCGGCGTGGTGATGAAATCCGGCTTCTGGCTGATGATACTGGCGTCATTCCTCTACCTGGGGGTGGCGCTGAGTCTTGGGCTTTTGATATCGAGTGTCGTTAAATCGCAACTTGTGGCCAACCAGATTGCGATTCTGATCACCTACCTGCCGTCGCTGCTGCTGTCCAATTTCGTGTTTCCGGTGGAAAACATGCCTGGCATCCTCCAGTATGTAACCCGTGTGGTTCCGGCGACCTATTTTATCGACATCCTGAACGGGCTTTATCTCAGGAATCTGGGGCTTGAGGCGCTGTGGCCCAGCTATCTGACGCTGACGGGCATGTTTGGCGTGCTATTGGTTCTGAACCTGCTGGTGCTGAAAAAAGAGGGCCTGTAGAAAGGCGGTACAGCGGGTGAGGTCTGGCCGCAGAAGCTGAAAAGGAGGCAAACGGCGATGAACTGGATCCGGATTCGAGAACTGGTGCGGAAGGAATTCATTCAACTGTTTCGGGATAAAAAGAACCGCCCGCTGCTGATCATTGCGCCGCTGGTACAGATTATTCTGTTCGGATATGTGGTGACAACGGATGTCCGGGAGATTACCGTGGGGCTGCTTGATTTCAGCCATACTCCGGAAAGCCGGATGTTGATGGACGATTTTACCGGGAACCGGACGTTTCGCGTGACGGATGTCGTGGACAAGTCCGCAGATATGGATCGCCTGCTGATGAAGCGGCGGGTGAATATCGGTATCAAGATTCCGCCGGATTTCAGTTCCAGAATCCATAAAGGGCTGACATCGGATGTCCAGATTCTGGTGGACGGAAGCATGAGCAACATGGCGGCAGTCCGTATTTCCTATGTGATGACCGTGCTGGACAAGTTCAATACCGGGATGCTCCAAAAGCTGCATCCTGCAAAAATCACTTACGGGAGGGCGGATGATCGGATCCGGACCTGGTACAATCCCAATTTAGACAGCCGTAATTTTTATGTACCGGGTATTGTGGCGTTTCTGATCATGCTGTTAGCCATGCTGCTGACATCCATGGCCATTATCCGGGAGAAGGAGTCCGGTACCATGGAACAACTCATCGTCACGCCGCTGAAACCATCTGAAATGATTTTGGGAAAAACCATTCCCTTTATCCTGATTTCTCTGGTTCAGATGGTGGTGGTGACTATTTTTGCGGTTTTCTGGTTCGATATACCGCTTGTCGGCAGCCTTTCCCTGCTGCTGGTTGCCACCTGCCTGTTTCTGCTCAGCACGCTGGGGATCGGCCTTTTTATCTCGACAATTTCCGCAACCCAGCAGCAGGCCATGATGACCACGTTTTTTTTTATCCTGCCGTTTTTCATGTTGAGCGGCTTTGTGTTTCCCGTCGCCAACATGCCGGTTGTGGTGCAGTGGCTGACGTATCTGAATCCCCTGAAATATTTTCTCATCATTATCCGGGGGATTTTTCTGAAAGGCACGGGGCTGGAGACAATGTGGCCGCAGTTTGCGGGACTTCTTGTTCTAGGGTGTGTCGTGTTCTGGGGTGCTGTCCGCCGATTCCGGAAGCGGCTGGATTAAAGGGTTTTTGCTCTCAGGGCAGGCTGTTCAGTGCGCCTGCGCCCAGTTGCGGCCCGTTGTGATATTGACTTTCAGTGGCGTTTTCAGTGTCCATACGCCTTCCATGATCGCGCGGATCCGGGGAAGCAGGGCGTCCACTTCATCTTCGGGCGTTTCGAACACCAGTTCGTCATGAACCGTCATGATCATGGCGGTCTCAAACCCGTTTTTTTCTAAATCCGCATCCATCTGAATCATGGCGATCTTGATCAGATCCGCAGCAGTCCCCTGAATCGGGGTATTGACCGCGATTCTTTCAGCAAATGCGCGGACATTGCTGTTGGTGCTGTTAATATCCGGCAGCAGGCGGATCCGGCCTAAGAGCGTGCTCGTTTTTTGTGTCTGTCTGGCGGCTTCTATGGTCTTTTCCGTATAGGTTTTGACGCCGTGGTAGCGGGCAAAATACTGATCAATATACGCTTTGGCCATCTTCTGACTGATGCCGAGTTCTTTGGACAGGCTGAATGCGCCCATGCCGTACAATATTCCGAAATTGATGACTTTGGCCTGTCTTCGGAGTTCCGGAGTGATCATGCCGGGAAGTCCGCCGAAAATTTCTTCTGCGGTTCGGGTATGAATGTCCTCATCCCGAATAAACGCATTGATGAGAATGGGGTCTTCGGAGCAGTGCGCCAGAATCCGCAGTTCGATTTGCGAATAATCCGCGGAAATCATGATCCATCCGGGTCTGGGGATAAAGGCGCTGCGGATTTCACGGCCTTCCTCCGTTCGGATGGGAATGTTCTGAAGATTGGGATTGGAGCTGCTCAGCCTTCCGGTAGCGGTGACGGTCTGATTATAGGACGTGTGAATCCGGCCGGTTTCGGGGTGAATCATGTCGATCAGCGCATCGGCGTATGTGGATTTCAGCTTGGACAGCGTGCGGTGTCTCAGAATCAGCGCCGGCAGCTCATGATGCGCCGCCAGGTCCGTGAGGACATCCACGTCTGTGGAGTATCCGGTTTTCTTTCTGGTTTTTTTCTGAACCGGAAGTTTCAACTTTTCAAACAGAATCTGTCCGAGCTGCTGATGAGACTGAATGTTGAATTTTTCTCCGCTGGTATCGTAAATCCGGGTTTCAAGGTCCTCTATTTGGTGTTCAAAAGACTGGGAAAGCGCTTTTAGACGCTCTGTATCCACCAAAACCCCGTACATCTCCATCCGCATCAGAACTTCGGTGAGCGGCATTTCGACGTCACGCATCAGGTTCAGGAGTCCTGCTGCTTCGAGACGGGGCATCAGGGCGTCCCGGGCCATCAGGGCGATATCGGCGTCTTCGCAGGCGTAAGGAACCGCTTTTTCGATAGGGACACTCCTGAAGTCGCCGTTTTTTCCGGCGACTTCCTCATAGGAAATGGTCTTGTGATCCAGGTAATCCAGGGCGATCTGATCCAGGCTGTGGCTGTGCAGCGACGGATTGATGAGATAGGAGGCGATCATGTCATCGAAAACAACGCCCTTTAAGTCGATGCCATGACGTTTCAGAACAATCTGGTCATATTTGATGTTCTGGCCGATCTTCGAGACAGACGGGCTTTCAAGAATAGGCCTGAGCGTATCCAGCACCAGAGCGGTATTCAGTTGCGCCGGTGCCTGCGGATATACATGCCCTGTGGGAATATAGAACGCTTCTCCGGCTTCGACAGAAAACGACATGCCTACCAGTTTGGCTTTCATGGGGTCGGTGGATGTAGTTTCAGTGTCTAAGGAAACAAAAAGGGATGCGGACAGCCGCTCCGCCAACTGTTGCAGCGCTTCGGGCGTTGTTATGGCGCTGTAGCGTTTCCGGGATAAATCCGACGGCATCGGATAATCCTGCTGAAGCTGCCGGAATTCGAGGGTTTTGAAGAGTCGCGACAGGGCCGCTGTATCGGCGGGTTGTATCCTGAAATCTTCAAATGACGCGGCAACCGGCGCATTGGTGCAGATGGTCACCAGAGAACGGCTCAATCTGGCCTGATCCTGATAATCCGCGAGTTTCTGGCGGACGGATTTGGAAGTTACCGATTCGATATGAGCATAAACCCCGTCCATGCTGCCAAAGCTCTGGACCAGGGACAGCGCCGTTTTGGGCCCGATTCCCGGAACGCCGGGGACATTGTCGCTGGTGTCTCCGGAAAAGCCCATGACATCAACGATCTGAGCCGGTTCCAGCCCGAAAACAGCGTGGACATCAGGTAGCGTGGTGGCTTTATCCTTCATGGGATCCCAGATAGACACGGCGTCGCTGACCAACTGGACAAAATCCTTGTCACCGGTGACCATGACCACCGAAAATCCGGCCTGCTCAGCCCGTACTGCCAGCGTTCCGATGATGTCATCCGCCTCATAGCCCGGAAGTTCGATGACCGGCAGCCGGAATCCTTCCACGACCTGCCGGATGTAAGGCAGTTGCACGCGCATGTCATCCGGCATGGGGGAGCGTGTGGCCTTGTAATCTGCGAACAGGTGATGCCGGAACGTTTTCTCTTTGCTGTCGAAGCACAGAGCGATATATTCCGGCGACATGTCCTGCAGCAGTTTGATGAGCATTCGCGTAAACCCGAATATCGCATTGGTGGGCATACCGGTTGAGGTGCTCAATCCCCGGATGGCATGATACGCCCTGTGGATCGTGGCGGTGGCGTCGATCAGGTATAATCTGGAATGGCGCGGCGTGGTGTCCGACATTGGTTTCTCCGGCAACTGGGTCTGTGTTCTTGTCATAGGAATTTCCTGCAAGGGATTGTACTCTACTCCGTCTTTTTTCCCAAATTTTCGGATAGTCTGATGACGCCTTCAAAATCGAAATCGTCCGTCAGTTGAACAAGTTGTCTCTGGTATGGGGAAAAATCTTTCGAGCGGGAGACCATTTCTTCGGCAATCGCTTTAAGGCCGGAAATATCTCCTATTCCGGCGGCTTCACGCAATCTCATTGCGGCATCTTTGGCTATATCCGGCGGTAATTTCCCGGGCGGTTTCCCAAGGGGTTCCATTGATGGTGCAGGGCCTGCGTTGACTGACGGCGATTCGAGGCTTTGGGCGGAAAGCAGGGCCTGCGCCATTCGGGTTTCAAAAATACCCAATGCTTTCTGGATAGCTTCTACAGGAGATGAATCCCCTTCATCCACATGTTTGATCAGCCTTTCCAGTTCTGCGGCAGCGGCTTGCAGGGAAATCGCCGACAGGTTGCCGGCCAGCCCCTTGACATCGTGAATAATATGATGCGCCCTGGGATAGTCTCCAGCATCCAGCGCCTTGCGGACACCGGCGGCTGTTTGGGTGTACTTAACGGCAAATCCTGTCAACAGCTTGCGATAGAGAGCTTTGTTCCCCTGAAGGCGCTTCAGTCCATTTCCGATGTCAAATCCGTCCAGAACATCCGGAAATGACGATGCTTCCGACGGTATCGGAGCAATGAGATCTCCAAGGTTTTTTTTGTCAGCATCCTGGGGAATTACTTCCGGTAAAAGTTCTTTCCGGAGTGAGGTAGGGGGAGCTGAAATCCAGCGCGCCAGAACGGCATAGAGTTGGGTCGGGTCAATCGGTTTGGTGACATGATCGTTCATCCCGGCGGCAATGCTTTTTTCCTGATCGCCGGTCATGGCATGAGCGGTCATGGCGATGATGGGCAGATCCATCATCTGCAAATCCTGACGAATGATCCGTGTGGCGGTGTAGCCGTCCATCACCGGCATCTGGATATCCATCAACACGGCATCGTAGCGTCCGGCCTGTACTGCGTTCAGCGCTTCCTGACCATTGCCGGCCAGTGATGTGCTAATGCCGGCATTGGCAAGCATTTCCACAGCGACCTGCTGATTGAGTTCGTTGTCTTCGACAATCAGGACGCGGGCGCCTTCAACACCTTTCAATATATCCAGATTCTGTTCTTTCCGGTCGCGAGGTCTGAATTCTATAGAAGCGTCTTTTGCCAGTGCATGCATGAGGGTGTCAAACATTACCGATGGGCTTATCGGTTTGTTCAGAAAAGCGTCCAGCCCGGCAGCTTCGGCCTTCCACATAATTTCTTCCCGTCCGTAGGCGCTTACCAGAATAATGACCGGCGTCCTGGGAAGCCGCGTATCCTGCTGGATCTGTCTGGCGACTTCGAAGCCGTCCATTCCCGGCATTTTCCAGTCCATGATCACAACGTCGTAAGGCCGGCCTCCGATGGACGCTTCCATCTCTTTCAATCCCTCTTCTCCGGAAGCAGCCAAAGTGACGATAAAAGTGAAAGACTCCAGCATCTTCTGAAAAATTTCCCGCGAGGTCGGGTTGTCGTCCACAACCAGCGCTCTGATGCCCTTTAAATTATGGGGGGGTAAGTGGCAAACCTTGTTTTCTTCGTGGCCGATACCGAAAACCGCGGTAAAGAAGAACGTGCTGCCGACGCCGGGAGTACTGTCCGCCCAGATGCGTCCGCCCATCATATCCACCAGCCGCTGGCAGATGGAAAGGCCCAGCCCCGTGCCGCCATATTTTCGGGTGATAGAGGTATCCGCCTGGCTGAAAGGGGCGAACAGGTGCGACATATCTTCCGCAGTCATGCCGATGCCGGTGTCGCGAACGGCGAATTTGATTTCCACATGTCTCGTTCCCAGATCGACCAGTTCTGTGGAAACCACGATTTCACCGTGTTCAGTGAACTTGACGGCGTTGTTGGCCAGGTTGATCAAAATCTGACCCAGCCGCAGGGGATCTCCGATGAGCGAGCGAGGTACATTGGTTTCTGTGCTGAACAGGATTTCGATGCCTTCCTTTTCCTGCGCCTTAACCGTCATCAGCGTCGCCAGATTTTCCAGGACTTCATCCAGGTTAAAACTGATGGTCTCCATATTCAGCTTTCCCGCCTCAATCTTAGAAAAATCCAGAATATCGTTGATGATTCCAAGAAGCGCGTTGGCGGAAAGCTGTATCTTGTTAAGATAATCCCTCTGCCTGGGCGTCAGATCGGTTTTGAGCGCCAGATGGGTCATCCCGAGGATGGCATTCATGGGCGTGCGGATCTCATGGCTCATATTGGCCAGAAAATTTCCTTTTGCCCGTGTCGCGGACTCCGCCTTGTTTTTGGCTTCGATTAATTCATTTTCCATCTGCTTGCGGACGATGATATCGGTCACCATGGCGAATGAACCGGTTTTGATGCCGTTTTTATCGTAAAACGGGGTTGCATGGAACAGACAGGGGATTTTGGAACCATCCGGTCTGTTGATAGCGAGTTCATAGACTCCGGTTTCACCTGCCGCCCTGCGTTTAAGCTGTTCCTTCATGATCTGAACATTATCAGCATCCAGAAACTCAAACACGGTTTTGCCCAGTATCTTTTCGCGAGGGTAGCCAAGAATATGGCACATGGCATCATTCACGGACAACGTGACTGCATCGTTGTTCACCCACCAGAACCCTTCATTGGAAGTGGCCAGAATGGTCTGAAGGCGATATTCACTTTCCAGCAATGCATCTTCAGCCTTCTTGCGCTGAGTGATGTCGCGGAACACCACCACGGAACCAATAATCACATCTCCTTTGCGCTGTGGCACGCTGGTATAGGAAACATCGAAATACGAACCGTTTTTTCGCCAAAAAATCTCATCGCGGCGAAATTGGGTGATTCCCTGTGAGTAGGCAAGATAGATCGGACAGTCTTGCTGTATGTGCGGACTGCCGTCAGGGTTGGAGTGGTGTATCAGGTCGTGAATAAATTGACCGAGAATTTCCTCGGATGCGTACCCCAGCATATTCTGGGCGGCTTCATTGATAAAGGTGCATCGGCCCTGTGCATCGGTGCCGAAAATGCCTTCGGCTGCCGATTGCAGTATGAGACGGCTGTATTCCTCGGATTGCGCCAGCTTTTCGGTTCTCTCCGCCAGGAGTTTTTCCAGGCCGGCTTTGTAACGCGATAATGGCATGTCGCGACGCCCGGCATTTTTTACACAGCAGATTTTCTGCGGCGATTGGTTCGATTTAGACGGTCGGATTCGTTTCAAGGTCGCCTTTCATCTGGTTTTTCTGCCGAATATGATGCTTTCGTAAAAAGTCGAAATTCGGACGACTTCGTAAAAAGTTCGCAGGCAAGGCGTGCAAATCCTGAGGAATGAAGCGTACTTTTCGTACGCTGCAATGACGAAGGATGCGGCACAACGCAGCATGCGGACTTTTTACGAAGCCGTCAAATTTATTGGACAACCATCATCAGCATGGCCTGGTCGTCATCGGCCAGGCGGTGTCCGGCGAATCGGGACAGGTCATCGACAATCATTTTGAGGGTGGTTGCCGGGTCATCGGTATCCGCAGTCCCAAATTGCTGTAGCAGGCGGTCTATTCCGTAGGGTTCCTGCGTTTCATTGAATCGCTCGGTGATACCGTCCGTATAAAAAAGCAGTTGGTCGCCGGGTTGAAGCGTGGCTTCAGTAACCGGGACTTCGGTGTATGGCTCAATGCCCATTATCAGTACGCCTTCACAAAATAGCTCGGTTGATGCTCCTAAGGAGGGTCTGTAAAGAACGGGAAGCGGATGACCGGCGCGAACCATCTTGAGCGTTTTAGCGGCAGCATCGTAAACAGCATATAATGCCGTGACAAAGCTTCCTCTGTTAACCTTGCACAGGTTTTCATTGAGGTAGGCGAGAACGCGATCCGGTTCTTCCAGATAGGTGGAGCAGGAACGGAACAAGGCGCATGTCATGGCCATCATGACCGTCGCTGGGGCGCTATGCCCTTCGGCATCAGCCATCAGAATAGCTATTTTGCTATCTGGAAGTTCGGCAATATCATAGTAATCACCGCCGGTATAACGGCTGGTTTCATAATGCACCGCAAGTTTTAATCCGGCGATTTCCGGCAGCCGTTCGGGCAGAAGATTTCGTTGGAGCCGTGATACAACCTGAAGATCGTGTTCCAGTTCATCGCGCTGCTTTTGCACTTTGCTGTTCAGCCGATGAATGGTCAGATGCGTGTTGACACGGGCAATTACCTCTTCAGGCTGAAAAGGCTTGGCGACATAATCAACTGCGCCAAGCTGTAATCCGCGCACCTTGTCTCCGGTTTCATCCAGTGCGGAAAGAAAAATCACAGGAATTTTTCGGGTGTCTGGATTTGCTTTCAACCGCCGGCATACCTCAAATCCATCGATTCCCGGCATCATGATATCCAGCAAAATGAGATCGGGAAGCGCTTTCTGTGCAATCGCCAAGGCCATTTCGCCATTTTTAGCGAACAACAGTTTGCTCCCGAGTTTTTCCAGTGTCTGAAAAAGCACCTGCAGATTTGCCGGTTGATCGTCCACCAGAAGGATGGATTCTATCCCTGTATCCATTTCCGTCATCAGAAATTGCCCTTGTTTGAGGTCTGGCCCCGTCCACCTGAAAGCAGCGATCCACCCGATGTTCACTGAACAGCAGAGAAGAACCGTTTATTGGTGGTGGGATAGCATCTGCTCTGAATACTGTCAAGGACATTCACAAAACCGGGGAATGTCGATGATTGCCTTTTTTGTGATATTTTTATTGCGGAATTTGATATGATTGATACATATAAGCCGGTGGTCGTCCTGCTGGCGCTGCTGGTGCTGGAGGTCAAGGGAATCCTCCGCTCTGCCGGGTTTTCTGTCTCCGACAGGGTGGTAAGCGTGCTGGTCAAGAATTTTGACATTCTGCGTATCGGAACGGTTCAAGATGATATCACCGCGATGATGACAGAAAAACAAGGAGGTTCAAAAGATGCAAAGTCCGAAAGTCAGAGCAATTTTTTTGTTCATACTGGCGGTTACGTTCGGAGTGTTGATCTTTGGCGGGTATATGATCAACAAGAACAAGCCTCCGATTCCTTCTCACGTGGTCACGGAAAAAGGGGATGCCATTTTTACAGCCGCCGACGTTATGGCCGGCCAGCACTTCTATTTTTCACACGGCGGTCAGGATATCGGCACCATCTGGGGACATGGCAGTTATCTGGCGCCGGACTGGTCGGCGGATTACCTGCACCGTCTCGGCCTTTATCTGGCGGCGCGCTATCAGGGAATAGCGCCCGATAAGGCCCGCTATTACTCCCAGGAAGCCTTCGACGGCCTGCCCGCTCCGGAACACGCCAAG
The DNA here is from genome assembly GCA_001443525.1 of Desulfobacteraceae bacterium RAAP-1. Lineage (GTDB taxonomy): Bacteria > Desulfobacterota > Desulfobacteria > Desulfobacterales > Desulfatirhabdiaceae > RAAP-1. Next base: position 22,278 of record LKPX01000034.1, read on the forward strand.
CTGTCAGCCATGGTGGCGGAAGAAATCAAGGCCAATCACTACAACCCGAAAACAGGAACGCTGACATTCACACCGTTTGAGTCGGAGGCATTTCACGCGCTCACCGACTACTATGCGCAGTTGTTCATCCACGGTAACGACAGGATGGGGCTTCAATCCGAAATTATCAAAACACCTCAGGAAGCCTTTCATCTGACGAGTTTTTTTTCATGGCTGGCCTGGTCCGCCGGAACGCTGCGGCCAGACGTTCATCATACCTACACCTGCAACTGGCCCTATGACCCGCTGGTCGGTAACGTACCCATTTCCGGAACGGTAACCTGGTCCATTGTCAGCGTAATACTTCTGATACTGGGAATCGCCGCAGCGCTGTTCTGTTATTTGAAATACATCCGGACAGACCCTCAGCCGCCGCAGCTCGTCACTGATTTTGCGGAGCCACACCCGACCCCCAGCCAGAAAGCGACGCTCGCATATTTTCTGGCAGCGATTCTCCTGTTTGTCATCCAGATCGGGATGGGCGCCGTCACCGCGCATTATACGGTGGAAGGCACCCATTTTTTCGGCATACCCATCGGGCATATCCTGCCGTATGCGCTGAGCCGGACATGGCATCTGCAACTGGCCGTTTTTTTTATCGCCACATGTTTTCTGGCCGCAGGACTTTTCATCGGTCCCTTTGTCGGATATGAACCCAAATGGCAGCGTCCGCTCGTCATTTTCCTGTTTGTCGCAATCGTGATTGTGGTGATCGGGGCCATGAGCGGCACAATGTTGTCCATTGACGGATTTTTCAAAGGATACAACTTTTACCTCGGAGATCAGGGGTACGAGTACATCGAGCTGGGGCGTCTCTGGCAGATACTTCTCATCATCGGAATGGTGATCTGGCTGATTCTGGTGCTGCGGTCCATTCTGCCGGCGCTTCGTGAGGAAGAAGACAGCGGCGGACTGACGCACATGCTGCTCTACAGCGCCATAACGATTCCGCTTTTTTATATGGCCGGCCTGATGTATGGTCAGGGAAGTCATCTTTCCAACGCTGAATACTGGCGCTGGTGGGTGGTGCATCTGTGGGTGGAAGGCTTTTTCGAGGTGTTTGCCACGGTGGTGATGTCGTTTCTGCTGTCTCATATCGGCGCCGTCAGCAAGCAGTTCGCCCTGAAGACCGTGTACTTCATCGTTTTCCTGTATTTGGGAAGCGGTGTCATCGGCACATTTCATCATCTGTACTGGGCGGGAAGCCCGATGTCGATCATCGCGCTGGGTGCTGTTTTCTCTGCCCTGGAAGTTGTTCCACTGACACTGCTTGGGTTTGAAGTCGTACACAATCTGAAAATCATCGAGCAGGGCGGCAGCGATTATGCCTATAAGTGGCCGATCTATTTCTTCATTTCGGTTTCATTCTGGAACCTGGTGGGCGCCGGAATTTTCGGTTTTCTGATCAACCCGCCCATCGTGCTGTATTTCATTCAGGGAATTAACACGACGCCCATTCATGCGCATACCGCCCTCTTCGGGGTCTATGGAATGCTGGCGATTTCGTTGATGTTGTTTTCAGTGCGCCACATCGTTACCCGCAAATCCTGGTCGGACAAGCTGTTGAAGCGGAGTTTTTGGTGCCTGAACGGCGGTCTGGCATCCATGGCCGTATTCAGCCTGATACCATCCGGATTTTATCAGATGCACTACGCCATCAAATACGGTCTGTGGTACGCCAGAAGCCCCGAAATCACGTCAGGGCCGGTGATTCGGGCATTGAGCTGGGCGCGGATGCTCCCTGACCTTGTCTTTGCCTGTGGAGCGATTTTTCTGTTACTGTTCCTGGTTCGCGCTGTCTATCAATCGTTTTATCGAAAAATCTGAAAGAGGCATTCCGAGAGAAAGTATTAAAAAACAGCTGAGAAAATTAGCCTGAAAGATGGTTTAAAAACATCTCAAAAGGAGTACAGATATGCAAGCAAGAGCGCCACTGATGATGGAACACCGCCTGATTGAAAAAATGCTCAACGTTATTCAAAAAAAAGTGGAAAGCGTTGAGAAAGCGCAGTCCATAGACCCATATTTTGTGGACACGGCGGTAGACTTTCTTCGGGTGTATGCGGATCGCACCCACCACGGAAAGGAAGAGGAAATCATGTTCCGGGCTCTTCGGGGAAAGCATCTTTCTGATGAAGATCGACAAATGATGGATGAACTGATTACAGATCACATTTTTTCCCGAAATAACACAAAGGTACTGGTCGAAGCCAACGATCGTTACAGGAAAGGGGATTCACAGGCGATCGGCCAAATAATCACCTGTCTGAAGACGATGGTGGATTTCTATCCGAAGCATATCCAGAAGGAAGACGCATTGTTTTTCCCGGCTTCACGTAACTATTTTTCTGAAGAAGAAGATCAGGCAATGCTTGCCGAGTTCTGGGAGTTTGACAGAAGGTTGATTCATGAAAAATACAACGCTGTTTTAAAGGATTTTGAATCCCGCATAAGCCGGTAAAAGAAACCGCTCATCCAAAGGGAAAAGTGCCTTTATAAACATATGGAGGCACTTTTTTATCAATCCGTTCAAAGCCGGACAATGGCGCGACCGGCGTCATCTCTGTTCATGTCGGCTAATTTTTCGATTATTGTTGACATACCCAGCCGAATTTGCTTTTGATGAATCGTCGCCTAAAACGGCGATGACCGTGTAACATGCCTTGACCTCGTCAGAAATTGTATGAAAATCTGCCTGCCGTCTGTGAGGACAATCATGAAAACATACCAGAAGAGAGCGTTACTTGTCATTGTCGGAATCATCATCGCGTTTCCGCTGTTCAGCATCACATATTATACAATGGTTCGCACATCGACCCCGCAGTTTTGCGCTTCCTGCCACGAAATCCAACCAGCGGTCAGTACCTGGAGAACCTCATCTCACGTCAACAACAGGCGGGGATTTGTCGCCGATTGTATGGACTGTCATCTTCCGGCTCCCCAGGATATGGCTAATTTTTTCTTTACCAAGACACTTCATGGCGTCAAGGATGTTGTCGCACATTTTGTTCAGAATGAGTACAACCGTTCTGAAAGCCGTGCGGCGGCGTATGCATCATTTAAAAACGAGCAGTGTCAGAAATGCCACCGCAACATCCTCTATATGCCCGACAAACGGGGCGCCATGCTGGCCCATCGGTCTGTAGTGTATGCAAGATCCGGATATGAGAAAAAATGCGTCGATTGCCATCGGAATCTGGTTCATAACTTTGTCCAACAATATCAGTACCCTCAATCACGAGGGCCTTATCGCTGTGAAGGCATATATCGCTTTTAAGATCATGGATTGGGGAAGGCTGAAAAAGGGAGGAAATGCTTTCTTGAAGGTCATTCTTGATCGATAATGCATCCAAAATATTTGTCTTGAAAGCTGTGAATAAATCAATGAAAGGGGCGAGAAATGAAACGAACGATGTTTTTGACTGTTCTGGTGTTGGCGTTGTGGGGAGATGCGTCGGTGTTTGATCGGGAAGCCGACGCCCAGAACGCTGTCAATTTTTCCAAAGACAAAGAGTTTCGAATCGAAAGGAGCATGCCCAAGGAAGCCGTTGCCTGTATCGAGTGTCACAAGCGGGAACAACCCGGTCTTTTTGCGGACTGGGCACACAGCCGTCATGCCGATGCCAATATTACCTGCTACGACTGCCATCGGGCAGAAGCGTCCGATCCGGGTGTCAGCCAGTCTCATTACAAACAGTATGAACGCTCCGATCAGAAATATGGAACCCGCGAATACAAGGTACCGATCTCAGCCTTGGTGACACCTAAGAACTGCTCTCGCTGTCATCCGGATGAAGCCAAACAATACAGTGTCAGTAAACATGCCAATACCCTCGAAATCATCTGGAAAATTGATCCCTGGTTGAATGAGGGTATGAACAGCCACATCGAGCGACTGTCTGGCTGTTATCAATGTCACGGCACCATTGTCAAGATGAAGGCCGGAGAACTTGATGTTGCTGCCTGGCCAAATGTCGGTGTCGGTCGCGTTAATCTGGATGGCAGTAAGGGAAGTTGCACCAGTTGCCATACCCGCCACCGGTTTTCCGTAATGGAAGCCAGAAAACCTGAAGCTTGCGGGCAATGTCATCTAGGACCGGATCATCCGCAGATGGAGATTTTTGCCGAATCCAAACACGGGGGAATTTATGCTGCCTACGGGAAAAATTATAACTGGAATGCCGCTCCAGGCACATGGACGCCGGGGGTTGACTTCAGGGGGCCGACCTGTGCATCTTGCCACATGTCGGGTGCCGGGACGGTGCTGACCAGCCATGATGTCACGGAACGGCTGTCCTGGGAACTTCAGGCACCTCTGACGGTGCGGCCTCAGGATTTTAAGCCATTTCCCGCTAAAACCAACTGGAAGGTGGAACGGGAGAAAATGAAAACAGTTTGTATGCAGTGCCATGGCAAAACCTGGGTTGACGATCATTACATCAAACTGGATCAGGTGGTTCAAGAGTATGCCGATGTGTATTATACACCGGCGAAAAAACTGCTCGATGAACTGTATGACAAAGGTTTGCTGGATAAAACCCGGTATTTTGACGAGAACATGGAGTTTGAGTTTTATGAACTCTGGCACTATGAGGGGCGCAGAGCCCGCATGGGGACTGCCATGATGGCCCCGGACTACGCCTGGTGGCATGGATTTTATGAATGCAAGAAGCAATTTAGCCACTTTGTTGAGGAAGGGCAGGACATGATCACACATAATCGCAAGGCATTGAGAATCATGGATTTTCCGGGGGCGACAGGCAGCAAGACAAAACCGGAAATATTGTTTCCCCAAAAATAATGACCGCAGCGGTTTTCGGGAAACGATGTAATCTTTGGATGTGCTTCGCTTCCCGAAAACCCCGGCTGAACGATACCGTTAAGGTAATCTGTCAATCGCTTTCATGGATTTTTGTGGTATTTGAACCGGCTTTGGGCGTCTTGTTTCGAATGGGCATAGCGAGGTTGCACAATTCCGGAAGGGCTGAAGGACTTGGGCAATTCTGGCGATGTGATCGTAATGACCATGGCTCAATATGAGAAAATCGATTTTGGCCAAGTCAATGCCAGCAACCCGTGCGTTTGAATTCTTGCTGCTCAATTCAATATAGCACTAAAAACGTCTGCGAAATTTTTACAACGCCGTCCGAAAATTGGACATTTTACGAACGCATCAATTTTGAAAAAAATCAGTTTCCTCCGAGTGGGATTCCCCCTAAAACATATCCGGCAAACAGCCGGTGGGCGGACAACTGGCCTATAATGTCATGAAGTGAAGATTCGAGAAGCTTTTTCAGGAAGGAAAATTTTTTGTCCCGTGCATATACTGTTTTGATTTTACCGTGAATGCCTCCCAGTTGCCCCGCCCATTCAATAGCGTCTTCCAGATTTCCCAGCCGATCTACCAGCCCCAGTTGCATGGCATTTTCACCGGTTAATATCCGGCCATCTGCAATAGCGGCTACTTTATCGTATTCAAGGTGTCTGCCTTTGGCAACGGCGGTAATGAACTGGCGGTGTACTTGATCGGAAAAATTTTGTAAAAGATTCTTTTCAGAGGCTGTCATCGGGCGGACCGGTGAACCAACATCCTTGTATTCTCCGCTTTTGATGACAACCGGCGTGACTCCGATCTTTTGCAGCAGATCATGAATATCTGTAAAGCCCATAATGACGCCGATGCTGCCGGTGATGGTTCCGGGGTCGGCCATGACATCGCTGGCGGCCGCGGCAATATAATAACCACCGGAAGCCGCCACACTGCCGAGTGATGCTACCACTTTTTTTATCGGTATCGTTTTTTGAATCTCCCGATTGATTTCCTGAGAAGGCCCGACAGCGCCGCCAGGTGAATTTATTCGCAGTACGATAGCCTTGATGGAGGCATTTTCGCGGTAATGTCGAATATCCCGGATAATTTCCCGAGACTCACCAATATATCCTTTGATATCAATAACGCCGATTTTTTCGCCGAAATCTGAAATTTCAGTTCGCGTGGAAGACTTGATACCTGTCAGTATGATCAGCGAAATGACAATGGATGATATTGCTATGATGGAAAAGGATATCAGAATAAAAAAAAGAAAAGGATGTCTGCGGGAAAACATGATGATGCATCTCTCAAAACGTTGTTCCTGTTCTCCGAAACATAGCGGAGATGGTGACGGAGAAAGGGAAGTGATTCGTTTGACTGGATCATGAAACGCAGCGTTCGGCTTAAAAAATCTCAGCCGAACGCTGCATTCAGGGGGAAAACTTATTCCTGGCCGGTTTCGGTATTCAGTTTTTCTTGAAGATTCTCTTTCAGAAGCTCTCCAAAAGTGGATGGCGCAGGTTTCATGCTGTTGACATATTCCGTCAGCAGTGCCTGTTCATCTTCGACTTCAAGCCGTTTGATGGAAAGTCCGATCCGTCTTTCATCGCTGTTGATATTCATGACGCGTGCGGTGATAACATCGCTGACATTGAATTTGCCGACGGGTGTCTTGATTTTTTCTTTGCTGATTTCAGAAACATGCACCAGACCTTCAATACCTTCCTCAAGTTCGACAAAAACACCAAAGTCTGTCAGGTTGGTAACAGTTCCGGTAATAATCTTGCCGACTTCATACCGCTGGGCTACCGTTTTCCAGGGATCCGGATGCAACTGCTTGATGCCCAGGGAGAATCTTTCATTGTCTTTTTCGATATCCAACACAATCGCCTGAATGATATCTCCCTTTTTGTAAATTTCTGAAGGATGCTTGATCCGTTTGGTCCAGGAGATGTCTGAAATATGCACCAGACCGTCAATGCCCTCATCGATGCCGATAAAGATACCGAAATCCGTAATGTTCTTGATTTTGCCTTCAATGGTCGTACCTACGGGGTATTTTTCACTGATGACATCCCACGGATTGGGGGCGATCTGTTTCATGCCCAGTGAAATACGACGATTCTCGGGTTTGATGTCCAGAACCACGGCCTCGACAATGTCCCCTATGGATACAATTTTAGAGGGATGGCGCACTTTTCGGGTCCACGACATTTCGGAAACATGAATCAGCCCTTCGATGCCTTCCTCAAGTTCCACAAAAGCGCCATAGTCAGTCAGGCTGACCACTTTCCCGGAAATTCTGGAACCAATGGGATATTTTTCAACGGCCGATATCCATGGATCCTGGGTAAGCTGTTTCATACCCAGAGAGACCCGTTCTTTTTCGACATCCAAATTCAGAACCTTGACGGTAATTTCATCACCGACCTTGAACAGTTCCGATGGATGTTTAACCCTGCCCCAAGAAATATCGGTGATATGGAGCAGCCCATCAACACCGCCAAGGTCAACAAACACGCCATATTCAGTAAGATTTTTGACAACGCCGTTCAGTATTTTGCCTTCGTGAATGGTGTTGAGCGTGGCGGTGCGTTTGGTTTCCCGTTCCTGCTCCAAGAGCGCGCGTCTGGACAAAACGATATTACTGCGTTTGCGGTTGTATTTCAGCACCTTGAAATTGAAGGTTTTGCCTACCATTTCATCCAGATTTCGGATGGGACGCAAATCCGCTTGCGATCCCGGCAAAAATGCTTGAACACCAACATCTACCGAAAAACCGCCTTTTACCCGGGCGAGAATCACTCCCTGAATAATCTCGTCGTTATCATGGGCTTTTTTGATGTCATCCCATACTTTGACTTTGGCGGCTTTTTCTTTGGAGAGAATAACGACTTCATTTTCGTCATCCCACCATTCGACCATGACCTCCACCATGTCGCCGGGCTTGGCGTTAATAACGCCGTTTTCATCACGAAACTCATGAATTCGGATCTGTCCTTCGGATTTATATCCGATGTCCACTAGCACATGATCTTTATCTACTGAAATGATGCGACCTGTGACGACCTCTCCTTCAGCGAAACGTTTGAAGCTTTCTTCATACATTTCCATCAGGTTGTCATCCATAGTTTCGGATTCCTCCTGAATATCTTCAGGCGCTTCTACCTGACTGGCAGAAATATCCACAGGTGTTTGTTGAGTTGGTTCTGAGTTGATTTGTGTGTCATTTTCCATGAAAGTTTACTATCCCCCTTAGCCGTATTTTACTTTCTGAGCAATATACTATTGCCAGTATAACTTATGTATAATATCAAAAAAAAAACAAAAAAACAATGGTTATGTTTTTATGAAAGCAATCGAGGGATCAGAACAAATACATCGACATCGATGTTGACGGCTTCATAAAAAGTTCGAAGGCAAGGCGCGCAAATCCTGAGGAATGAAGCGTACTTGTGGTACGCTGCAATGACGAAGGATGCGGCGCAACGCAGCATGCGGACTTTTTACGAAGCCGTCAATGTTGATGTGTCTTCTTGGCGCCCGTACTGCCGAATCTGGAAACAATAGTTGTCGTCATGTGATTAATGACAGCCGGGATACCCATGCCGGATGCATCGATGATGATTGCATCGGGCGCCGGGATTAACGGGGCAATGGCGCGCTGACGGTCGTTACGGTCTCGTTCCAGCATATCTTTAGAAACGTCATCAAGGGTGATGCTGGAAGTGCACAATGTTAACTCCCTGTAGCGCCTCAACGCACGTATTTCCGGATTCGCATCCAGAAAAAACTTGATATCTGCATCTGGAAATACGATGGTGCCCATATCCCGGCCCTCACAAACCAGCGATTTATCCTGCCCGATTTTCCGTTGTACGTCTATAAGAAAATTACGGACAGCCGGTTTGGCGGAGACTGCAGAGGCCATCATGGAAATTTCGGGAGTTCTCAGATGATCGGTAATGTCCTGATCGTTCCACACCAGACGAAAGCCTTTGGTGGCAGGTGACAGCGTCAACCGGGATTTTTTCAGAAAGATATCCACAGCCATATCGTCATCCGTGTAAATCCGGGATTGCATGATGCCAAAGGCTACCGCCCGATACAAAGCGCCGGTGTCGAGATACCGGTAGTCAAGCTGTTCCGCCAGAAGCTTGCTCACCGTTGTTTTACCGGCGCCTGCAGGTCCGTCGATGGTAACGAGAATCGCTTTTTTCAGCTGAAGCGTTGAGGATACCGACATCATTTACAGTACCTGTTTCAGTGCCTGAATCAGGCGTTCATTTTCTTTTGGAAGACCTGTATTCACTCGAATGTATTCAGGATAACCATAAGATGTCATAGAACGTACGATCACTCCAAGTTTCAGCATTGCGTTAAAAACAGTATCCGCATTCTTTTTCGTATCGATCAGAAAAAAATTCGATTGTGTGGGAAAATACCGGATATTGGCTTTGGACAGCTCCTTAAAAAGATAATCCAATCCTTTGTGAACAGTTTGAACCGTCTGGTTCAGAAAGTCTTCATCTTCCAGTGCGGCGACAGCACCTGCCTGAGCCAGCAGACTGGTGTTGAACGGCTGCCGTATCCGGTGAATGACGCCTGCCAGTTCGGGATTCATGACGCCATAGCCGATCCGGAGTCCGGCAAGACCATATGCTTTTGAGAAAGTTCTCAGGGTGACTACCGGAGATGTCCTGCAGTGGGCATATGTCATGCTGCGGACACAGTCCGGGTCTCGGACAAATTCCATATAGGCTTCATCCACAACCACCACAATGTCAGGAGGTAACATCTGCAGAAACGCTTCGAAGTTTCTGCGAGATATCACTGTTCCCGTTGGATTGTTGGGGTTACAGATAAACAGCATCCGTGTGCGGGATGTGATGCGTTCTATCAGGTCATCCAGATGAATGGCCAGTGAACGCAAGGGGACAAAAACCGGAACAGCTCCCGCGCTGCGCACATTGATTTCATACATTAGAAATGATGGCGTTGGAACAATGACTTCATCTCCCGGTTGAAGCAGCGCGCGGGTCAGCATGCCGATCAAATCGTCGGAGCCATTTCCCGGAACAAAACATTCGGGAGCCATTTTCCAATAATCGGAAAGACGGGTGACCAGCTTGTGGCCGGCGCCGTCCGGATATCGGTGCAGATTGGATACGGCACTGGCTATGGCTTCCAAAGCCTTTGGAGATGGCCCCAAAGGGTTCTCGTTGGAAGCCAGTTTGACAGCGTTGTGAATACCAAGCTCCCTGGCCAGTTCTTCAATGGGTTTTCCGGGCTTATAGGGGGTTATGGACTGAATACAGTCAGGAATCGTGATGGTCATAATGCACTCAATTTTTACTCTCAGCCGCTTTCAGCCCTTCATCGACAGCACTCATGTTCAGGGGAAGCAGTTTGGGCTTTTTGGAAAATTCTTCCTTCACACATTCCCGTAATACATGAATGTCCACCATATGACTACGGGCGACAAATGCCGAAAGTGCAACAATGTTGGCGGATTTGACGCTGCCCAGGGCAATCGCCATGTCGTTGACAGGAATTATAAATTCATCAACGTCGCTTCTTCCGGATCCTACAGATATCAAAGAGCTGTTAATCAATATAACGCCCTGCGGTTTTACCACAGGTGCGAATTTCTCCAGCGATGGGCGATTCATGGCCACCAGATGTGCGGGATTCCGGATAATGGGGGAACCGATGGGGCGATCGCTGATAACTACCATGCAGTAAGCGGTGCCGCCCCGCATTTCCGGGCCGTATGAGGGAATCCAGACAACTTCATATCCTTGTTCCATGGCGGCATGGGCAAGAATCTTGGCGCTGAGCAGAATGCCCTGGCCGCCAAACCCGGCAAACATGACTTCACTTTGCATCTGTTCCTCCATTGACGGATTCGGGCGTTTTAAGATCACCCAATGGGTAGTAGGGAAGCATGGTCGTTTCCGCCCAGTTGACTGCTTCCAGAGGTGTCATTCCCCAGTTGGTGGGACAGGTGCTGACCACCTCCACCAGGCTGAAGCATTTACCTTCCTGTTGATATTCAAATGCCTTACGAATCGCTTTTTTGGCCTTAAGAATGTATTTGGGTTTGATAACGGTTTGTCGGGTGATATAGGCCGGTGTCTGCAAAGCGGCCAGAAGCTCTGCCACCTTGATGGGCATGCCGACTTCAGCGACATTGCGGCCAAAAGGCGATGTCGTGGTACGCTGATTGGGCATGGTGGTCGGCGCCATCTGGCCTCCGGTCATCCCATATACGGCATTGTTGACAAAAATCGTGGTGAATTTTTCTCCGCGGTTAGCAGCATGAACAATTTCTCCCATACCGATACTGGCCAGATCGCCATCTCCCTGATAGGTGAATACCATCAGATCCGGCCGGACCCGTTTCATGCCAGTAGCCATGGCCGGCGCCCTGCCGTGAGCAGCCTCCTGAAAATCGCAGGTGAAATAATTGTAGGCCATGACCGCGCAGCCGACCGGAGCAATTCCTACCGTGCGGTCGCGGATCCCCAATTCGTCAATGACCTCCGCCACCAGTCGATGGATGACGCCATGAGTGCATCCCGGACAGTAATGGGTAGGCTGATCTGAAAGGGCTTCGGGTTTGTGAAATGTCTTTCCCATCAGTTTTGCTCCTTTCGTGCGGATTTTACAAAGGAATGAACTACTTCCATAATTTCTTCAGGGGTCGGAACTTCGCCGCCGCACTTTCCGTACCATTCAACCGGTTTCCGGCCTCGAACGCTGCGTTCGACATCTTCAACCATCTGTCCCATGCTCATTTCGATGCTGATGACAATCTGGCAGCTTTCTTTGGAAGCTGCGTCGCGGATCGCCGCTTCAGGAAACGGAAACAGCGTTTGCGGCCGGATCATGCCGACTTCAAGTCCTTCGGCTTTCAAATTGTCTATGGCTGTGCGGCACACGCGGCTCATGGTACCGTAGCTGACAATCAGCACCTGGTAGCCGGATTCTATATTATAGGGTTCGAAGCGGATTTCTTCCGCTTTCATCCGGTCATACTTGGCCTTCAGATGAAGGTTATGATTGTTGAGTTGAATCGGATCCAGATACAACGATTTTACCAGATTCCGGGTGTTGCTGCCTCGTGTTTTCATGCCGCTGGTGGCCCAACTGTCAGTATTGAGCTGTTCGGTTTTGAGATTGTCAGGGAAGAAAACGGGTTCCATCATCTGACCAATCAGACCATCTCCCATAATCATGACAGGATTGCGGTATTTTTCCGCTAAGGGAAAGGCCATCATCACCATCTCGACAGCTTCCTGAACGCTGGCGGGCGCCAGCACCAGAAGTCTGTAATCGCCATGTCCGCCGCCTTTGGTAGCCTGAAAATAATCTCCCTGGGAAGGCAATATGCCTCCGAGCCCGGGACCGCCCCGCATGATGTTGACAAAAACTGCCGGGCATTGGGCGCAGGCGATATAGCTGAGAGCTTCGCTCATAAGGCTGATACCGGGGCTGGACGATGTTGTCATGACGCGTGCGCCGCATGCGGCAGCGCCAAAAATCATATAACCGACAGCCACTTCGCTTTCGCCCTGGAGAAAAACGCCATTGACCTCCGGCATCCGATGAGACAGGTATTCGGCGACTTCAGACTGCGGGGTGATAGGATAGGCAAAATAATTCAGACAACCCGCCCGAATGGCGGCTTCTCCGATGGCTTCATTTCCTTTCATGAGAACTTTACTCATGGTAACCTCCATAATATCCGTATGGCTTGCAGGGGTCAGGGCGTTTCCGTTATGGATATGGCCACGTCCGGACACATGATGCAGCAGGTTGAACAATAAACACAGTCTTCAGGTCTGGCCTGATAGGCCGGGAAATAGCCTTTGGTATTCACTTCACCCGCTATTTCAAGTACATGTTTGGGGCATACGGCTACGCACAGCCCGCATCCCTTGCAGCGATCCACGTCGATCTGATGTTGAAAAGCCATGTCCAAAATGTCCTCTTTGTTGTCATATGAGTGGAAACGTTTATGAACAGTTTGTCTCCTCAGGTAAGAAATCCCCACCTGAATTTTTCATGGGATTTCCATCCATGAATATGAAATTTTTTCTGCGCTGTTTCGGATGTTCCGAATACAGAACACCTTCAGAATTCCTTCAGACGGACCAGCTTCTTCCAGGGGGGGACCAGTTGCCGTTTGATGGGAAGAATAGGACAAGAAAAATGCTCAGATTCCAGAGCTGTCAGTAAATGGGCTGGAACCGTAATAAATTTAAGCGGTAATCCTGTCTCTTCGGAAAGTTTACGAATAAAGTCGTAACCGGAAAGAATCGTTTCCGGCGTAGTTTCATCTATCAAATTCGCGTTTCCGATCAGGCCGGTGACATTCAGTTTGGACGTTTTTTCAATATCACGCTGCATTTTGACAGCTCCAGCTATCGTCTGGGTGAGAGGACGAAAGGGGTTGACAACCTGAAGCATTTGATAATCTTTTGTTCCAAATGCGTCCGCCAGCGCCGCCAGTACTGCAGCGCCTGCGTCGTTACCGCCGACATCCAAAATGGTGAGTGCAGCAGGATGCCGTATCAGACCGCTGATGGATCTGCTCAGAATGGGCAGATCAGCCTGCATGTATTGTTCCGGAGGCAACACGACTTCAATGCCAAGTTCAGCCAGTTGTTTTCGGGCTTCCCGCGTCCGAAAATACGGATTTACCAGATCCAGGTCTGCTATGCGCACATCTGTCCCCTGAAGTTTCCGGCAGGCTGCAAGGTTGACAGCAATTTCTGTCTTGCCGCTGCCGTAATTCCCAGAAATAATGACGATACCGCTTAATTGAATGTCCATTGAAATAAAGCGCTCAGTGTTTTTAACATATAGCTGTTATTTGTATTTTTAATTTTCAATGTTGTCAAGAGATGATGATCTCATAATTCCAGTTCGCATTCAAACTGATACCTTTGTCAGCTTCGCTGTGCCGCGATTCGACGTACTGAATGTACAGTCTCATCGCTGCTCGCTTGCTTTCGCGGTCTCAGTCCG
>LKPX01000035.1 GCA_001443525.1 Desulfobacteraceae bacterium RAAP-1
CTTATCGATATAGGTGTCCCACATGCCGTTGAGGATATCCGCTCCGGAATACTTCGGTGGACATGCGGACATCCTTGGTCAGATACACCCTTCCGCCATGAGATAGAACAATTTTGTCCAGTTCGTCAAGAAGCGGAAAGAGTTTCTTCTGTATTTTGAAGTCCAGCGCCAGCGTATAGCCTTCCATCGGGAAGGACAGATAGTTTGAATTTGCAGCGCCAAAAAGTTTCAGGACCGCCAGAAAAGAGCCCAGCCCGGCATTTGAAATTTTATCCAGCATCACGGAGAGCCCTTCTTTGCCGGCTTCCTTTGGCAACACCAGTTGGTATTGCGTAAAACCGTTAGAGCCGTACATCCGGTTCCAGTGGCCGATCTTGTCCAGAGGGTAAAAAAAGGTATGGATCGGCGTCAGTCGCCCATCCGTAAAAACAGGCTGTCTTGAGTAATAAAAATGGTTGAACAGGGATACGGAAAATTTATTGAGAAATATTGCAGGCGATGTGAAAGGGACAGACAGCGTTTTTTCCACCGGAGGACTCAATCTGCCTGAATCTGCATGTTCACCCAGCATCAGAACGGATCGTCCCTGTTCATCTCCTTTTGCCAGACAGTCAATCCAGGCCACGGAATAAGCCGTATCAAAATTATCCTCAAACCGCTGGATAACGTCTTCCAGATTTTTGCATCGAATGACTTTTTCACGGATATAGGCGCTTTTGACAGGCTGAAGCCGGATGGCTGCCTCCAGAATGATGCCGGTAAGCCCCATGCCGCCGCATGTTGCATGAAAAAGTTCCGGATTTTCTTTGCTGCTGCATCGCACGATATCGCCGTCAGGCAGCATCAGATTAAATGAGACAACACACGTGCTGAAGCAGCCGGCCTTATGGTGATTCTTGCCGTGGACATCACTGGCAATGGCGCCGCCGATGCTGATGAGGCGGGTTCCCGGAGTGACGCTCAAAAACCAGCCTCTTGGCAGGAATGCTTCAATGATTTCGGCAAGGGTGACGCCGCTTTCACAGGTCACGATGCCTTCGGCGGCGTCAAACGCCAGTATCTTGTCAAAGCGGTCTGTACAAATGACATGCCTGTTTAACGCGCTGTCCCCATAGCTTCGGCCGCGTGCATAGACAATGCATTCCTGCTGTTTCCGGAAACTGTCGAGAAGCTGGTTTCGGGTTTCAAAATAAAATCCTTCTGATTCGATATACGGGAATCTTCCCCAACCGGAAATTTTCATGTAAACTCCATAAGTTATCCTAACGACCGGCAACGTAGAGCAGCCAGTAGAATGTGATGGCCCATCCCGCGATTACCACCCACAGAAAATAATCTTTGAGAAGAACCAGGGTTGGCGATCCGCTTCGTTCTTCCACAAAGGTGATCTGTAAATACCGCAGCAGACCGATAATAACCCAGAAACCAGTGAAATAGAGGTCATGCGTTCCATGCTTTTGAATAACCTCCGGCGATACGCAGTACTGGATGTAGGCCACGATAACGACCGATGTCATCAGGACCATGCTCAGAGAAACGAATTCCAGATTATATCCGTCTAAACACTTTCTGGTATTGCATCCGTTGGCGGACAGAAGCAGATCGTCTCTGCGTTTTCCCAACGCCAGAAAAAGCGCCAGAAGAAATGTCATGATGACAATCCATTGGCTGATGGGGATTGCAGAGACAACGCCGCCTGCGATCACCCTTAAAACGAATCCTGTGGCGATACAAACCACATCGATAATGGCGATGTGCTTGAGATAAAAAGAATACGCGGCATTCAGAAATAAATACAGCAAAAGTATGAACAGAAAATTCTTCGGAAGGAACACAATGGCAACAGAGAAAGAGGTGGCAAGGAGAATGATCAAGAATGCTATTGCGTTCATTACACTCAAGGTTCCTTTTGCCACGGGACGATTTTTTTTCTTGGGATGCTCGCGATCTTCGTTGATATCCTTGATATCATTCAAGACATAAACAGCGCTGGCGGTGAGTGAAAATGCCAAAAAAGCCCAAAGAGTGTTTAGAATAATCTGCAGGTTATCCAGCTTGCCACCAAAGAAGACAGGCAGGAAGACGAAGAGATTCTTTACATATTGATGCGGCCTTGCAAGCTGAACATACGCTGAAAGGTTATGTTTCAAAGGGATGACCCTCTTGAATCGTTAAGTGATTTCAAAGAATGATTTGAATCCATTTAAATTGAGATTCCCTCTTTGGTCTCGATTTGTGATTTGGATATACTTTGAACCGTCACAATCTGCGCTTTTTGAACCCCCACCCCAGCCCTCCCCCGCTGGGGGAGGGGGCAAAAGGAAGC
Source organism: Desulfobacteraceae bacterium RAAP-1 (assembly GCA_001443525.1). GTDB lineage: Bacteria > Desulfobacterota > Desulfobacteria > Desulfobacterales > Desulfatirhabdiaceae > RAAP-1. The sequence continues at coordinate 2,327 of LKPX01000035.1, forward strand.
GCAAGTTGTAGTGATGCACAGTATTAATAAATTATCATAAAAATATAAAAGTGAAAAGTCTTGCTCCCACACGTAAAAATCAATAGTGACGGCTTCATAAAAAGTCCGCATGCAGCGCTTGCGCCGCATCCTTCGTCATTGCAGCGTACCACAAGTACGCTTCATTCCTTGCGGATTTGCGCGCCTTGCCTGCGAACTTTTTACGAAGCCGTCAATAGTACATTGTTAAAGCAATTGACACAAACGGCAACTTCAGACATATACATGCGGTAACATTTGCGCAAATCAAAGGCTGGACGGTGATGCCATGATTTTTCGACCGTTGCTTTTAGAGAGGGGATAAAATGAATTATCGGCGACCGTTCAACATATGTCACAGCGAAATGGCAGGGAGAACTCATGAAGCATTCAATGACGCCGGGTCTGATGATTGTCGGCGGTGTCTGTATCGTTATATTGACCGTGTGGGGGTGGCGAATGTCCGGAGCCGCGATAGCGATGATTCCAGCGCTGATCTGCGTTGTGATTTTCTACAACGTCCGGTCATATCGAAAAATCTCCAGCGCCAGAAATGCTGTAATCAAAAATGAAGAAAGATACAGGGATATTTTCGACAGGCTGCCGGTCGGTATCTTTCGTTCGAGCGCCGCCGGATATTTTGTGGATGTCAACACGACGCTGGCCGAGATGCTGGGGTATTCCAGCCGGGAAGACTTGCTGACGTCTGTGCGGGATGCGGCGATGGATATCTATGCCAATCCGGCTGAACGCCAGCATCTTCTGGAAGCGCTTCAGCTTTCCAATGAAAAAATTCAGCGGGAAATTGTGTTCAAACGCAAGGATGGGAATACTTTTTCCGTCATGGTTACGGCGTCTGCGGATAAAAACAGCGCCGGAGACGTCACTTATCTTGAAGGCGCTGTCGAGGATATCTCCGAGTGGAAAAAAACGGAGGAAACGCTTCGCCGTCTGGCAGCCGCTGTCGAGCAGTCTGGAGAGATCATTCTTATTACCGGCGCCAGTGGTACTATTCAGTATGTCAATCAGGCGTTTGAAAAAATTACCGGCTATTCACGAAAGGAAGCCATCGGAAAAAACCCCAGAATTCTGAAGAGCGGCGAACATGATCGTGATTTTTATACGACATTGTGGCGGACCATTTCCAGCGGCAAAACCTGGAAAGGCCGTATCATCAACCGGCGCAAGGATGGTTCGCTCTTTACGGAAGACGCCACGATCTCTCCGGTGTGTGATGTCTCCGGCCGCGTGGTCAACTACGTGGCTGCCAAGCGTGATGTTACCCGTGAACTCGCGCTGGAGGCGCAGTACCGTCAGGCGCAGAAGATGGAAGCTATCGGACGGCTGACCGGTGGTGTGGCGCATGATTTCAACAACCTGCTGCAAGCTATCAACGGCTATATGGACCTTGCGGTCATGGATCTCCCGCCCGAAAGCCGACCGCGCAAGTTTCTGGAAAAATCCGCCAAAGTGGGGCAGCGTGCAGCCAATCTGGTGCAGCAGTTGCTGCTGTTCAGCCGGCGCCAGGCCATGCAGCCCAAGATTCTGAACCTGAATACGGTGGTTTCCGACATGTTGAAGATTCTCGAACGCATTATCGGAGAACATATCCGGATTGACTGGCTGCCTGACAAGGAAGCGGGGATTGTAAATGCCGACAGTGGAATGCTCGATCAGGTGCTGATGAATCTTTGCGTCAACGCTCGCGACGCCATGCCTGACGGTGGCGTTTTAACTATCAAAACGCAGACGGTTCAAATGGATACGGAATTTTGCACCGCCCACGCCTGGGCCAGACCCGGCGGATTTGCTCTGATCAGTGTTTCAGATACCGGCTGCGGCATGGATACAAAGACGCTCGATCACATTTTTGAGCCTTTTTTTACGACCAAAGAGGAAGGTAAAGGTACGGGATTAGGTCTGGCGACCTCCTATGGCATTGTCCAGCAGCATAACGGCATGATCGATGTCGATACGGTCTCCGGAAAAGGAACAACATTCAAGGTATATCTGCCGTTGTGTGATCAGGAAAGCGAAGCCGTCGGCGCATCGACAGAAAAACCGGCGGCAGGGGGTAGTGAGACCCTGCTGCTGGCTGAAGATGACGATGATGTCCGTCATCTGACCAGAGCCATTCTGGAACAGGCGGGCTACAACGTGTTGACTGCAAAGGATGGGCAGGAAGCGATCGCCCTGTTTGAGCATCACAGGGATGAGACAGATGCGCTTCTCCTGGATATTGTCATGCCCGGACTTGGCGGCCATGAGGTATTGACGCGCATTCACGCTGCCTGTCCGGACATGCCCGCACTTTTTCTGAGCGGATACAGCGAAAGCTCTGTTCACGCCGATCTTGTGCGGCAAAAAAAGGCGGATATCATTCAGAAGCCCTATACTCCGAATGTCCTGCTGCGCGGTGTGCGCAAGATCCTCGATGCCTGAAAGATGAAAAAACCATCCAAAATACCCCCCTTGTGTCGGGATTCCGGAAATTCTGAGCTGCAACGCGCGGCGGATTTACTGACGTGCGGCCGTCCGCAGCAGGCGCTGGAAATTCTGGAAGCAGCCCTGAAGAGTGATCGCGGGAACGCCAGGCTGTACAATATGGCGGGAGACTGCGCCATTATTGCCGGCGATCAGGCGCGGGCCGAGCGGTATTGGCGGCAGACAGTGAGGTTAAACCCGTCAGCGGCGACGCCGTATTTCAATCTGGGGCTTCTGTATGCGCGATCGCATCGGGATGAACAGGCGAAAGCATGTTATCAGAAAGCGATTGCGCTGGATCCCGGAAATGTGGCGGCGTATAACAATCTCGGCCTCCTGTGGGAACGCCGGCATCGTCCGGGCGATGCCGAGCAGTGCTACCGTCAGGCGATTTCTTTGAATCCCAAGTATTCCGAAGCGCTTACCAATCTTGGCGCTTTGCTGGCCTCCCGCAAGCAGGAGGACGCCGCCGAGCAGTGCTATCGTCAGGCCATTTCCGCAAATCCGCGCAACGCCGAAGCGCTTGCCAATCTTGCGGCAATACTGGCCTCCCGCAAGTGTTATGATGAGGCTGAGCGCTGTTATATCGAAGCGATCACACTGAATCCCGGCAACTCGAAAACCTATTCCAATCTGGGGATTCTGCTGGCCGATGAAAAACGCTATGCCGAAGCCGAGCACTGTTATCGGAGAGCCATTTCTCTGGATGCCGGTAATGCGGAAGCTTATTCCAATCTGGGGCTTGTGCTGGAGCAGGGAACGCAGGAAGAAGAGGCCGAACGGTGTCAGCGTACCGCGCTTCAGATTAACGAAAATTCCGCACAAATTCATTCCAATCTGGCCAATTTGATTTCCAATCGGAAAGGAAGTGCTGCCGAGGCTGAAACGCATTATCTCAAGGCTGTGGCGCTCAGCCCTGACAGCGCGTATGTGTATTCCAATTACGCTGTGTTTCTGACCAATCAAAAACGCTATGAACTTGCGGAGCAGTATTTCAGGCAGGCTCTGGCCATAGACGCCGCATACCCGCTGGCCCGTCTCAATCTGGGGTTTCTGCTGCTTTCCGAAGGGCGGTTTGCCGAAGGCTGGCTCTATCATGAATCCCGTTATGATCCCGGGCTGCCCGGCAACGGGGTTTCTCTGGCGAAACTACCCGGCAGCCAGATTCCCGTGCCGGAGCTGCCATTCCCTGAGTGGCGGGGAGAACCCCTGGACGGAAAAGCCCTGCTGGTCTGGCAGGAGCAGGGCTTCGGCGATGAAATCCAGTTCTGCCGGTATCTGCCCCAGTTGAAAAAACGGTGGCGGCTTCGCATCACCTATGTCTGCAAAGCGCCGCTGAAACACGTTATGGATACGCTGGAAGGCGTGGACGAAGTTTTGGCGCTCAGCGGGGTTTCTGAGATTCACGAGCACGATTACTGGACGGTGCCGCTGAGTATCCCATTTTATTTTCAGCCGCATATGTCAGAGATTCCAGACCGGATTCCCTATTTGAAAGCATTGTCTGAGCGTATCGCTTTCTGGAAACCGCGTTTGCCCGACAACGGTCTCCGCGTGGGGCTGATGTGGCGGGGCAATCCTCATCATCACAACGATATCGAACGGTCGCTTCCGGATATATCCGTTCTGGAGCCCTTGCGAAAGATATCCGGCATTTGCTGCATCAGCCTTCAGAAAGGGATGGCTGTTGCGGATGATGATCTTCCCATTTGCAGCCTGGGCCAGGATATAGCCGATTTTGCAGATACGGCTGCGATACTGGCGCAGATGGATATCTTTATCACGGTGGATACCGCTGCCGCCCATCTTGCCGGCGCGTTGGGAAAAACATGCTGGGTCTTGCTGCCTGCCTACCGGACCGACTGGCGATGGCTGCATGACCGCACCGATTCACCCTGGTATCCCGGCGTGATGCGGCTGTTTCGCCAGTCCGATCGGGGAGATTGGATCCCCGTGATTGAAGAGGTCCGAAAAGCGCTGACAGCGTTTATGAACGGAAGACCGTAATATGTAAAACAGGGTCTGTCTGATCTTTTGAAAAAGGATTATGCCCATGTTCATTTCAAAATCCATGACAATCCGCGGAAAAATCATTGTGGTGTTTGCCATCTTTCTGACGTCCGTAGCCGCGCTGACCATCTTCGATTGGTGGAGTATTGTCACGATCGAACAAAAATTTACGGTCGGCGAATATTTTGAAGATATGTTCAACGATATTCTGGAGGCCCGGCGATATGAGAAAAATTTTCTTTTTTATCATGATCGGGGCAGTCTGGATGAAAACATCATTTACATCAATAAAGCCCTTGAAATTTCCACTCACATGAACAAGGACATTGCGCGTGTCATCGGCAAGGAATACCGGCAGTTTCAGCAGAATCTTCTGGATTACAAAGCCATGATCGAAACGTTTGCATCTCGGAAAGACAACATGATCAGCGAAAAACAGGATGAACAGATTCGCTTGAAAGGCAAGGTCATCGGCGATTTTGCCGAAAAACTTCTGTCGCTCAAGCGGGAGCGGATTCATCTGGCGCTGACTGGAATCCTTGGGCTGCCATTTGTATTTCTGGCGATTTTTGTGGTGCTGTCCATGCTGATCATCCAACTGCTCTTCAATCGGATATTAAAACCCCTGGCCTTAATCCGCCGCACGCTGGACAGGGTCGCTCAGGGGGATTTCCGTCCCATTGATTACGAAGAAAACGCCAGAGATGAAATTTCCCTGCTTATTTATGCCTTTAACCGTATGGCCGGGGAGCTTGAAAGCAAACAGGAACAATTGGTGCAGTCCAGGAAGATAGCTGCGATCGGAACGTTTACGGCAGGCATTGCTCATGAGCTGAACAACCCGATCAATAACATTTCCCTGACGGCGGAGACCATCCTGGAAGACTATGCGCCGGTGCTTCCTGAAGAGGGCAGGGAACTGGTCGGTGATGTCTTGAGTCAGGCGGAACGCGCCGGTGAAATCATCAAAAACCTGCTGGATTTTTCCAGAATCGAAATACCTTCGTTTACCACGCTGAAAATTGTGGATGTTATTCAGAAAACGCTGAAGCTGGTAAAAAATCAGATCATGCTGGCAGGAATCCGTATCAACACGATATTTCCCCAGGATCTGCCTTCCATTCAGGGCAATTTCCGTAATCTGGAGCAGGTTTTTCTGAACCTGTTCATCAATGCCATTCAGGCCATGCCCGAAGGCGGCGATATCCACATCCGGGCATTGCAGGATTCCGAAAAATATATCAAAATCGAGATTCAGGATACAGGCCCCGGCATCAAACCGGAAAATCTGGAGCATGTTTTCGAGCCGTTTTACACCACAAAAGCCGTGGGGCATGGAACCGGTCTGGGGCTTGCCGTCACCTATTCGCTGCTCGAAAAACACGGCGGCCATATTGAAGTTCACAGCGAGGTGAATGTGGGGACGACGTTTTCAATCTATCTGCCGGTGGGCAATGACGTGGAGACGGTTCAGGCTGAAGCCGCTGACAGCAGGAATCCATGAATATTTACGAAGTCGTCACATTTTTCCGGAACGAAATATCGATCGGATCAGCCATATCCCCAGGACAGTGGCGATGGTATAGCCGGTCAGCCCCAGAACTCCGGTGATGCTCAGGGTCTGATGTCCGAACAACGCCACCGGAAACTCCAGCACTTTTTGAGATGAGTTCAGCACCAGTGATCCTGCAATGGTGGAGGCCGCGATGATGATGCCGACGGTGAGCCGGTTGATGCCTTTTTCAAGCCGGGCATCCAGACGTTCGAATCCGCTGTGATGCAGTTCGATGCGCTGTTTGCCGGCGGCAGTATGCTTCAGGATTTCGTTCAGCCATTTCGGGGCTGATTTCAGATATTCCCCCATTTCTCTGGCGTCTTTCGCCATGCCGGATAAAAGCTTATGGGGTTTGTAGCGTTTTTCCAGAAATGTCAGGGCGTAGGGTCTGCATACTTCCAGAATACTGGCGTCGCTTTCCAGAATTTTTCCCAATGCCTCCGTCTGAATAAGTGTTTTCATGAGAAGCAGCAGGTTTCGCGGCAGTTTCAGATGATATTTCAATATCAGTTGCATGACGCGGTCATATACATCCCGGACGGTGATGGTGCTGAGGTTTCGTCCATAAAACGTTTCGCACGCATCTTTCAGATCACTCTGGAACATGACAATGTCTTTCATGTCTTCATGAATGATACCGGCATCTTGAAGGGCTTCCATCACCATGGCGTAATCATGCTCCGCAAATCCCAGAAGCAGATGGGCTACATGGTGCATCATTGCGTCGTCCAGATAGCCGGTGATGCCGAAGTCGATAATGCCCACGCGGCCGTCCGGCATGACGATGGTGTTGGCGGGATGAGGATCCGCATGGAAAAAACCAAATTCCATGAGCTGCCTTGAAAAGGCTCTGAGTCCCAGTCGGGCAATTTCCCTGGGGTCAAGTCCCATTTTCCGGATGGCTTCCACCTGATCCATCTTGACGCCTTCTACATATTCCATGGTCAGAACGGATTTTGAGGACAGTTCCCAGAATACTTTGGGGATATGGATTTCGGTGCTGTCTTTGAAATTTTTGACGAATCTGTCCAGGTTGCCGGCTTCGATGAACATATCCAGTTCGTTGTAGATCGTGCGTTCGAATTCCGTAACGATGTTGACGGCTCCGACGTTTCTGGCGGCCTCCGAGAGCTTCTCCAGTTTCCGGGCGATGAAGTACATCAGGCGGATATCCTGTTCGATCACCTTGCGGATTCCGGGACGCACCACCTTAATGACCACTTTTTCACCGGAAAACAATCTGGCTGAATGCACCTGGGCAATAGATGCCGCGGCCATGGATTCAGAATCCCATTCCCTGAAAATCTTGTGGAGAGGCTGTTTCAGTTCCGTTTCGATGACCATCCGGATTTCGCTGAACGGAACCGCCGGCACCCTGTCCTGGAGTTTTTTCAATTCTTCGATGTGTCGCGGCGGAAGAATATCGGCGCGGGTGCTCATCAACTGACCCAGTTTTATAAAGCTGGGGCCAAGGTCTTCAAACGTGCGCCGGATACGTGCAGGAGATGGAAACCCTGAAGAGGTATCCGGGTCCGTATTTTCACAGGAAATATCGGTTTCCGGTTTTCTGAAAACGTCCGCAAAATTTCCCATCCCATGTCGAATAAGAACCCGATTGATGCTGAAAATCCGCTTCATGCCCCGGATACGGGAAAACCCTTTGATGATATTCATGGACAACCTTTGTGCTACATGATCACGCGTTGACAACTGTGGATGGAGTGCTATAAAACCTGATAAAATGGCATCATTTTTAATGAGTACTTTTATCAGATACCTGGATGAAGGTAAAGAGCGGGAAGGGAAGGGGAATAATGGAGGCTGAATTTTCACTGCCGTTTGCATTGACGGGGGTTCATACGGAGCGGGTGGTTCTTGATGAACCATTTATTACAGCGGCGTCACGCTTTGCCGATGAGCCGGGAACAGTACTGCTGATGAGCGGCGGCGCGAATCAGGATTGCGCCAGATATCACATACTGGGTGTAAGACCCTGGCTGACGCTTGTAGGCGGGAGGGATCATCTGCTGCTTTCGATAGACGGTCGGCGGTATCCCGCTACGGATGATCCGCTGCGTGTTCTGAAAAATGTTCTCGATCATTTTCATTTGAATACAGATGCGGAAAATTCCGGACTGCCGGTCGCTGCCGGGCTGCTGGGATATCTGGCTTACGATCTGAAGGATTGCCTTGAAAATCTTCCCCGGACTTCCGTAGATGATCTGGGGCTGCCGCATATATATCTGGTAGCACCGTCTGTACTGCTGGTTCAGGATACCGTCCGCCGGGAAGCCTGGATATCCACGCCGGTTCGTGACAGGGGCGGGCGGTCAGAATGCCGGGATATCGTGAATGGCTTCCGATGTGATCTTTCGAAGCCGGCGCCGGATGATCCTGGTTTTTGGGGAGGTGCGGATGGATTTTTCTCCACTTTTTCCAGAGACCGGCATATGGAAGCGGTTGAATCGGCCAGAGAATATATCCGGTCCGGCGACATCTATCAGGCCAACATATCCCAGCGCTTCCACCGAAAGTTTCAGGGAAGTCCATTCAGCCTGTTTCGAGCGCTTTTTGAACGCAATCCTGCTCCGTTTTTCGCCTATATTCAGGCCGGCGACCATCAGATTGTATCCACATCGCCGGAGCGGTTCATATACCGGGACAAGGACAGGGTTGAAACGCGGCCCATCAAGGGAACCCGGCCCCGGGGAAAGACGCCGAATGAAGATCAGCGGCTGCGCGACGAGCTTTCCGAAAGCCCCAAAGATGACGCGGAGCTGTCCATGATTGTGGATTTGCTGCGAAACGATATCGGGAAAGTGTGCCAGCCCGGAACTGTGCGGGTATCCGCGCATAAACGTGTCGAAGCTTATCACAATGTCTATCATCTGGTTTCGGATGTGACGGGCGTTTTGGATGCGGGAAAAGATTCGGTGGATTTGATCCGTGCGACTTTTCCCGGAGGCTCCATCACGGGATGTCCTAAAATCCGCGCCATGGAAATCATCGATGAACTGGAGCCGGTGCGCCGCCATGTCTATACGGGATCCATCGGCTACATCAGTTTTCATGACACCATGGATCTGTCCATCGCCATCCGCACGGCAACCGTTTGCCGCGGTCATGTCTTTTTTTCGGTGGGCGGCGGCATTGTCTTCGATTCGGATCCTGCGGATGAATACGCAGAAACCCTGCACAAGGGAAGCACCCTCATGACGGTTTTCGAAGGCCGGAACGTTGAAGTGGAGTTAGAACCCGTCGTCTGGATGGATGGCTCCCTGATGCCGCAATCGCAGGCCGCTGTTCCGGTGGCGTCTCCTGGTGTTCAGTATGGATGGGGATTATTTGAAACCATCCGGGCCGTCAACGGTGCTCTCTGTTATCTCGATGAACATCTGAAGCGTTTTCAGAATTCCTGGCGCGTGGTTTTGGAGGCGCCGTTTCCGGATATCACCTGGGAAGATGTGATGCGGCAGGTTTTAACCGCCAACCGGCTCGACGACGAAGTGGCTGCCGTGAAACTGATGGCCGTCCGGGCGGCGTCTTCCGGCGCCACGCCCTGTCATCTGGTGGTGATGGCCAGACCTTATACGCACCGGCTGGATGCGCTTCAGGCGGAAGGCGTGCGGCTGGCCGTATATCCGGAATCCCGGCAGACGCCTTTGGCCGATCATAAATCCCTCAACCATCTGTATTATATGCTGGCCGGAGGCTGGGCCAAGCGACAGGGCGCGGATGAGGCCCTGATCGTCAACCCCGATGGCACGGTTTCCGAAACCCATACGGCGAATCTTCTGGTTATCACGGGAAAGACGGTGGTCCGGCCGTTGTCTCCTCATGTGCTTCCAGGAATTATGGCGGAAAAGGCGGCTGACCTTCTGGCGCAATGGAGGTTTTCAATTATCTCGAAGTCTGTATCTGTTCAGGAGCTGTACGCCGCCGATCATGTGCTTCTTACCAATTCGCTCATGGGTGCGGTTCCGGCGCTGTCGCTCGATCACATTCCATTGACGCCGGCGAGTGCGCTGTGCCGGAAAATCAACCGGGAGTTGCAGCTTTCAGGATAAAGATTCAGCGGAGCGTTATCAGTCGGGGAGGGCCGGCAAGGGGCTATCCCCTTGCGGCTACCTTCCGTAATTATCACGTTGAACGTGTTGAAGAAAGACAGCTACTTGGACGCCGCCGTCGTCGCGCCTGCCCCCCGTATCGCCAGGCAGTCATACACCACACGGTCAGCCTGGTAGATGACTTCCGAGCGCTTGATGACGCGCCATCCGCTGTTCTGAAACACGCCGTCCGATGCGATTTTTTCGATCAGGCCGGAAACGGTGTCGAGGTATTCCACCAGCGGACGGTTTTGTGTCAGTACGACAGGTTTCATGCCGGGAGCAGCGATCAGGGTGACGGGCTCCATGACCAGATTGCCCAAGTCGTATGTCGGTGCTGTGGCGATGGTCTGCCTGGCCTGAAGCTGGATCATGCGCGCCCGCGTGTCCGGGCCGACGGTTTCCCGTGTGGAGCTGATCAGATCCAGCAGGTGATCGCGAACCTCATTCAGCTCTTGGGCGTCGCCGAGTTTATCAAGCCCCGGATAGGCGATCAGCGCCTTGGCCAGCATGGACACTTCCCGCAGAAAATGATTCCGCTGGTTGTCCGGTACCAGATACATGGCGATGATGGATACGGGAATACCGTCCGTCGCGCCGTAATCGATGCCTGAAGGGCTCCAGCCGACAACGCAGATCAGATCTTCTTCAAACGACACCCGTGCATGAGGGCAGGCCCAGCCTTTACCCAGCGTGGTGTTGGTTGATTTTTCCCTGGCCATGACCAGTTCTTTCACGTCGGTGCCGGCGGGAAGCGACGGGATTGCCTCGATGATGTGCGCCAGAAACTCCAGCGCATCCTCTTTCTGATTGTCCGGCAGCTCAATCAGTCTGCCTTCCTGCAGTGCGTCCAGCAAGCTGTCCATAATCAGTTATCTCCATATCGGTGAAAAAACCATGTCTTGATCAGATGTGTCAGCAGAGAGTAAACCACCAAAAATGCCGCGATCCATCCCCAGAATACGGCGGGCAGGGGAACCATGCCCAGATCTTTCGCGAAGGGTGAATAGGGCAGCCATGCGCCGATGGCCATGATGGCCAGCGTGGTCATCGTCATGGGCAGAGACGCCCGGCTGCCGAAAAACGGTATCTTCCGGGTGCGGATGATATGAACAATCAGCGTTTGGGTCAGCAGCGACTCCACAAACCAGCCCGTTTGAAACAATTGAGCAAACGACTCTTTCTGCAAGGCGGTCAGAGCCGGATTGGTGAATGCGCTGCAATGGAAAAAGAACCACATCAGCGCAAAGGTCGCATAATCAAAAATGGAGCTGACAGGGCCGATAAAGACCATGAAACGTTTGATGTTGTCGATATTCCATTTGAGGGGTTTGGCCACCAGCTCCTCATCCACGTTGTCCGTAGGAATACCGGTTTGCGAAAAATCGTAAAGCAGATTATTGGTCAGCACCTGTATCGGCAGCATCGGCAGAAACGGCAGTAAATAGCTTGCGCCGACCACACTGAACATGTTGCCGAAGTTGGAGCTTGCGCCCATCCGGATATACTTGATGATATTGGCAAAAACCTTACGGCCCTCGATGATGCCTTCCTCCAGCACCAGCAGGTTTTTTTCCAGAAGCACGATATCCGCGGCTTCCTTGGCCACATCCACCGCAGAATCCACCGATATCCCTACATCCGCGGCCTTGAGCGCCGGCGCGTCATTGATGCCGTCGCCCATGAAGCCCACCACATGGCCGTTGCCGCGCAGTTCGCGGACGATTTCCTCTTTCTGGGCAGGCGTTACCTTGACAAAAACGTTGGCTTCCTGAATCGCCTGTGAAAATTTTTCCGGTGACAGTTGCGCCAGCTCGCCGCCGGTGACGATCCGCCGGATGTCAAGTCCGACATCCCGGCAGACCTTGTCCGTAACAAGACCGTTGTCGCCGGTGACGACTTTCACCTGAACGCCGGCCCGGTGCAGCAGCTCGATGGCTTCTCCGGCGGAATCCTTGGGCGGATCGAAAAAAGCGATGTAGCCCAGCAGAATCAGTTCGCGTTCATCCGCCACGGTGTATGTGTTTCGCACGCGCGGGAATTCCCGGTAAGCGATGCCGAGCACCCGGTATCCATCCTTGTTGAGCCGTTCGACTTCCTCAAAAAGGTCTTCCCGAATCATGCCGATCAGGGGATAGACTTCATCGCCGATTTGATAGCGGCTGCAGCAGGTGTAGATTTCCTCCACCGCGCCTTTACAGATCAGCACATGATCGCCTTCGTAGTCCACCACCACGGACATGCGCCGGCGCTGGAAATCAAAGGGAAGCTCATCCACCAGGCTGCAATTGCCTTCGGCGTCCAGATCGCTGAAATCGAGGACGGCCCTGTCCAGCAGGTTCCGGAGACCGGTCTGATAATAACTGTTCAGATACGCGTAGCTCAGAACGTCTTCGCATACATGGCCGATGATATCCACATGCCGTTCGAGAACAACCTTGTCCTGCGTCAGTGTTCCGGTTTTATCGGTGCAAAGGACGTCAATGGCGCCGAAGTTCTGGATGGACGGCAGGCGTTTGACAATCACTTTTCTTCCGGCCATCGTCAATGCGCCCTTGGCGAGATTGACCGTGACGATCATCGGCAGCATTTCCGGCGTCAGACCGACTGCTACCGACAGGCCGAACAGAAGCGCTTCAAGCCAGTTGCCCTTGGTCATGCCCACGATAAAAAACACGGCGCAGACCATGACCACCATGAACCGGATCATGAGCCAGGTAAAGGAACGCACACCGCGGTCGAAGCTGGTTTCGTCGCGGGGATCGGTCAGCCGCTCCGAAATGGCGCCGAAGAGGGTTTTAGCGCCGGTATTTACCACCACCCCTCGCGCCGTACCGCTGGTGACGCTGCTTCCTAAAAAGCAGGCGTTGGGAAATTCCCAAACGGTTTGATCGCGGGATGGGGTTGCTTCAGCCATTTTCTCGATGGCCATGGATTCTCCGGAAAGCGCCGACTGGCTCACGAAAAAATCCTTGGCGGCAAGAAGCCGCAGATCCGCTGGAATCAATGAGCCGGCATGGAGAAGTACGATATCGCCCGGCACCACTTCGGATATCCGGATTTCGGTTTCCTTGCCGTTGCGCAGGACCAGAGTGCGGGACTGCACACGTTTTCCCAGCGTTTCGACGGCGTTGGTTGAACGCCGATCCAGGATATAGGACAGGCCGACGCTGAGAAGCACCATTGTGCAGACAATACCGGCGGATACAATATCGCCGGTGCTGGCGGAAATCACGGAAATCAGCAGCAACTGAATGACCAGCGGGTTTTTGCACCGCCGGAAGATGTCTTCCCAGAACCCCACATGCCGGGCGTGGGAGAGTTCATTGGGGCCGAACTCATCCAGACGGCGTTCGGCTTCCTCTTCGGTCAGCCCTTTGAAATCCGTTTCGAGTTTGGCCAGCGCTTCCCGGGATGAAGCCGCGCATACATCTCTTAAGCGGCGTTCAAACCGGTTGCTGTCCTGCGATGTTTTGGTATTCAGAGGTTTTGAGGCAGAACTTCTGAAGAATTTTCTAAAAAAGTTTTTGATCATGGACATACCTCCCGCTCGCATCAAACAGCCCGTCCGTTTTTACTGACGGAGACAGACGGCGATAAAACCAGACACGAATCTTATACAGGATTTGAAACTGTATAATAGTACCTGTCTGGGGCAAGAGCCTGTTCAGGCCGATTTCGCGCTGTTTCATCGAAAACACGAAACCATCTTGAAATATTTTTGAAACATCAAGGGGAGGAAAAAAGACTTCTTCGGGATGGTTTTTGTGATGTAAAAATCATTCCGAGCCCTCCGCTGACACCACGTATTGGGGATGTGGAAGCAGCGGACAGGTGAGACAACGAGAGAGGAAAACTCCAGCGCTATTGGATCACAACCGCAACTTCCACCATGTAGTGTGTGCATCGTCCCCGTTGGGAGGTTGGTCGTCGTCGTTCATTGCTGAAAATCCTTTCTTGTGAAATGATATGGTCTTCATAGTTCGCCCTCTCTTTAAGCTCAAAAAATACGTGTGTCAAGGTTTTTCAAAGTTGTCTAGAATTGCCATTGACAATGCGGATATCATCACATAAGTATATGCACATATAAGGAGAACTTATGGTGAAGATTACTGCGTTTTTAAATGAGCCTTATGGAAAAACCTGAGGGCATTTCGGCGAAATGGTCCCCAGGCTGGGGAAAAAGTATCATGTGGAAGTCGAACTTCTGACAAGGCCAAAAGCGGAATATCACACCGAAGAATATTATCAACTGGATCTCCCCGTAGCACCGGCTATTCGGATAAACGATGAGATCGTGGTGGAGGGGTGTGATATTACAGAAGAGTCTCTGGACGCCGCCATTTGTCGGCATATCTCGGTAGAAGGTTCGGACTGAAATGGAAAAGCCCTTGCTGCGCCAGCACCAGGCATGGGTGTTATCGCAAGCTCATCAGCAGATATTTTTCTTGCCGAGAACCTGACGGATGACGCGAGCCATGTCGGCGATACCGATCGGTTTCATCAGGAACGCACGGATACCGGCCTTTCTGGATTTCTCTTCGTCGATCTGTTCACTGAATCCGGTGCACAGAATAATGGGGATATCCGGGCGGACCTTCAGCAATGCTTCGGCCAGGTCCATGCCCGTCATTTCAGGCATGGTAAAGTCGGTGATCACCAGATCAAATCCGGAAGGAGCGGCGCGGAATACTTCCAGCGCCGCAGCGCTGCTGATGCTGGTCTGAACCTGATATCCGAGTTGTTCCAGCAATAGTTTTGTCATGACGGTGAGCATTTCTTCATCATCCACAAAGAGAATTCGCTCGGTTCCTTTCGGGACAGGCTTTTCTTCCTCGGTTTCCGTACATTCCATGTTCTCAATCGAAGGCAGATAGACATGAAATGTCGCGCCTTTGCCGAGATCGCTGTGAACCGTGATGGCGCCTCCATAGCGCGCAACCAGGCCGTGAACCACCGCCAGCCCCAATCCGGTGCCTTTGCCGATTGCTTTGGTAGTGAAATAGGGGTCGAAAATATGTTCCATGGTTTCAGGCGACATGCCATGTCCGGTATCAGTAATGGTTAATCGCAGATACCGTTCTTGTGATGCGTTGGGATTCAGCGCCCGGACGTCCGTATTCGGGTGGTTGTCCGTCAGGCGGATATCCAGCACTCCCCCCTTATCTTCCATGGCATGGGCGGCGTTTGTGCAGAGATTGATCAGTATTTCATGAATCTGAGTTGGATCGGCCAAAGTGCTGATGTTGTCATTTTCGATGTTCTGGCGTATTTCGATGGTGGCGGGTAAAGACGCTCTGAGAAAACGGACGGCTTCCCGCAGAATCTGGGCGACATTGACCTTTTCGGCGGTCTGTCCGGTCTGCATCCGGCTGAACGCCAGAATCTGTCTGACCAGATCTCTGGCCCGATAGGCTGCTCTGAGGATTTGTACGACATTTTGATGAAGAGGGTTGTCTTCCGAAAGGCCTTCAAGAATCATTTCGGTATAGCCAAAAATAGCTCCCAGAATATTATTGAAATCATGGGCGATACCTCCGGCCAGCGTACCGATGGCTTCCATTTTCTGGGCCTGGCGGAGCCGGTCTTCGAGTTTGTTCTTTTCCGCTTCGGCCCGTTTCTGCTCGGTGATGTCTATCATTACGCCTACCATTCCGGCCACGTGACCCTGATGATCCAGAAATGTGGATTTGCGGAAAATAACGTTTCGTAACGAACCGTCGGCATGCATGAACACGCTTTCATATGTCTGGAATCCGGGTGCAGCGAACAGCGCCATATCCATATCGTGATATTTGTCCGCCTGTTCCTGCGGGGCGACGTCATAAACGGATTTGCCTACGATATCGCTGATATTTTTTCCCAGTATTTTTGCATACGCGGAGTTGCAGCCCTGGTAGAGGCCACGGGTGTCTTTATAGAAAACAGGATCGGGAATGGCTTCGATCAGTTTTTCCGCAAACGCCAGGGAAGACCGCAGGGCTTCCTCTGCCTCTTTCCGCTGGGTGATGTCATGAATGAAGGTGCAGATAAGCGTCGGCTTGCCGTTTTTATCAACGGAAACGGGAAACTTGCTGACATGCCAAGTGCAGAAGCGGCCTTGGATTTCAAGCGCCATATCCTCTTCCTTCTTGACACCTCTGTCAAAAATCTGCTTGTCAATGTCGGCGAGGTGCTGGACATCCGGGCCGGAAAGATGCCTTTCGAGAAGTTGTGTCAGTGGCTCTTCGGGGTTTGGTCGCCCGAACTGTTGCTCGAATTCGGCGCTGCTCGCCAGCAGTTGTCCGCTTTTGTCGCTGACGCCGATGATCAGAGGTGCATGGTTTAAAATGCCCTGAAGCTGGGTTGCAAGCGCATGAATCCTGCCGCCGAAATGCCGACTGACCAGCAGAACAATCCAGATGGCGATCAGTGTCAGTATCGAAGCCAGCATGAACAACCTGAAAAGACTTGCCCGCTGTTCCTGGTGTGTTTCGTCTGTCTGGATGCCGATACGGACAATGCCGGCCACTTCGTTATCGGGGCCGTTCCGAAAGGGCAGAACGACTTCCCGGATCGTTTTTCCCCCGACAATCTGCTGTCCTGCCACCAGTTTTCCGCTGCGCAGGCTCTGTATCCGCAGATTAACATCCTGTTTTTGCGTCATGACGCTGTCATCTCTGGAAGGATCACTGTGCGCAAGGACGCGCCCGTCTTTGGTTTCAACCGATATATACGCCAGCTCCTTCGGGATGATGGATTGAATTTCCTCAAGCATCAAACGTGTCTGATATTTTCCGGAAAAGCTTATTCGTGTGACAGACTCGCTGAGGATGGCGGCGATGATGCCGGACAGGCGATCTTCTTGTCTGTCGTTCAACCTGGCGAAAAGAAGGCTGGCGACGCCGGTGGTGGTCAGCATCAGCAGCAGGACGATTGCGCCGAAACTCAGGGCAAGCTTTCGGTCAACATATCCAGTTCCCATCGAGTCTTTTTTCATTGCAGCGTTGTTTTCCTTCGGTAATTCATTACTTGATGCTCTCGTAACAAGTCGAATTTCGGACGACTTCGTAAAAAGTTCGCAGGCAAGGCGCGCAAATCCTGAGGAATGAAGCGTACTTTTGGTACGCTGCAATGACGAAGGATGCGGTGCAACGCAGCATGCGGACTTTTTACGAAGTCGTCATTACTTCACGATGCGTATCGCACCGAGCCATTCCGGCTGATGGCTTTTCCATGGTTTTTTGAATGCGGCAGGGATGGGGCCTTGCCATCCAGGATAAAGGCCGAGAGTTTCCCGTGTGATTGGAAATACCGGTACAAGCGCATAGTATGGAGGCTTGCCGCCGGTCAGTAGCGCATATGCGGTTTTCATTACTTCGGCTCCCAGCGGACCGCAGAACTGCGCCGAGTCTATCACGGTCAGGCGTTTGGCCTTGATATTTTCCATGGATGCAGGATCACCGTCAATGGTGGCTGTCATAATTTCGTTGCGGCCTGCTTCGGAAAGCTTTTTGACCACAGACAGACCGCCGCCGTCATTCACTGTGAATATAGCATCAATGCTGCCAGGCTTCGGGAAATCACGCAGAATATCTTCGGCTGCTTTGCGCCCGCCGACAGGTTCGACCGCGGTATAGGATTTCAGAATCCTGTACTGGACATCGGATTCCTGCAGGGCGTCCAGAAAGCCGTTGACCCGCTCGACGGTGGATGAAACATGGGGATATTCCACCAGCACCAGGCGCATCTTTCTGCCCTTGTGGAAACATGATGCGATGTATTCCCCGTCGAGGTATCCGGCCTGATAATTGTCGGAGGTTCGATACGCGGCAAGATGTCCTCCGCTGATGTATTGATCATAAGCAACAACCGGAATGCCTGCCTTGTTGGCTGCCTTGAGCGGCTCTACCAGAGCGGCGTTGTCTGTAGGCTGGACGATGATGATATCCACATGTTTTGCCACCAGTTCAGTCATCTGCCGTATCTGATTTTCGATGCCGGCTTCGTCATTGCCCGCCACATATTCTTCAAGTTTCACCGCCGCCTTGCCATCCGTCAGGGCTATCTTGTTCAGATTTTCTGCTTCGGCTTCCAGCCCTTTTCGCATGGCGACCTGTCCGGGAATGTTCATAGACCAGTAGAGTACGCCCACCTGAAATTCCCGGGCGTTGGCCGGTGCTGCAAACAATACCAGTAGGACGGCCAAAAGCCAGCATCCGGGGATTTTGACTTTCATGAAAAACCGCGATCTGCTTTCTATTATCGTCATCATGAATGCTCCTGTGGCATCGGGACGTGAGATATACTTTGAGCGGTTATGGCCCGTGTTTTAACTCCCCGCCGGGAAAGGGCGTTGATGTAAAACTCCCTCTATGACAAGTCCAGGATATAACTGAAAATCAGTTTGGGAAGTTTTTCAGCAATAACAAAGCCATTCAGTGTGGTCAAGGGTAAAGTATGAACCTGAAGCAGATCTATTCTTCCAGGGCCAGAGGTATGCGAATGGTGTCATATAGCCCTGACACACGGAGAGACGTGGAAAATTTCCAGTGTGAGAATCCCATTGATCGCATCCATCGCAGCCTTTTCTGTCTGCTTGTTTGTATAACCGAGATCCAAAGCCTTATCGTCAAGCGCAATCACTTCGGAAAGATTTCCTTTCAGTGTAGAAAATAATTGTTTGCCTTTTTCCGTAAATAGTAACGCTTCAAGGCCTGGAATGGTATTTTGGAGCAAGTTTTCTTTTGCTTTTTCATAGTTCGATTTCTGTTGTTTCTTAACCTCCGGATTCGTGGTCAGTGATGCGTTTCGAGCCGAGTTGAGCATCGTATGAAAATCAATGGCAATTTCGTAAACCCGCTCCAATTGCGGAATTCGTTTTTGGGCCAGTTGCTCGGTCTCCCTGCTTAATAGGGTCAGTTCGCTGACGCCTATGAGCCCCATTAAAAGGATAAAGGTTACCACTACCGAGAATCCTATTCGCATTTTAATTCTGAGTTTCAATTTTGAAAAAGTCATTTTCGTTTATTCCTTTTCTGCTTACAGTATTTAAATGCTTGTTGCGAGATACGAAAATCTTTGAACCATCTTTTTATATCAGCGGATTTTTGCAAAACTTTAGGGTATTGATCATCGTTTCCGCCATTTGCTTCTTTTTGTAGGGGTGGATAACTATTCGTTCCTGGAATATTTGCTCAAGTAAGGAAAATTATTATGCCGCAGCAGCCCATGGGCTTTGCTACTAGATAAAACACCTTAAACGGTTTGACAGGGATTTAAGGCGTAAGAGATGGGGTGATGGAAGTATCCGATGGAGGAGTATGTTGCCGAAACTGACGCTGTTTTTTTGTGTGCTGACCTTGGCATAACGCCCGAAACAAGGGAGTATCCTTCGGCCGTTGTGCAAAGCGATAATTTGTGTGTCGGGTTACTGTCCGTTTGCGAATTGCCGTCGCCTATGGGCAGAATGACCCGACACAATACCTTCTTGTGACAGTTTGCTACAGGATGGTCAGTTGGAAACAGCTCCGTATTTTGTAACGACAAAATAAGCATTCCCACCGGTGGAAAGAGCTGAATTGTAGTCTAAATCCACTGTCAGATGAGAAGCTCCGTCCGGAAGCAGAAGATCTGGAATATGGATTGACAAAGTTCCGGATAGTGTAGATGCCGTACACGAAGACAATGGATTGTTTCTGAGACTGAACGTTGTCAGCTTGAAAGGTAACAATGTCGGATATGCCGGATTGTGCTTATAAACAAGATCCACCCAAAGAGATGTAGTGCCCGATACGGAATCGGTATAAGAAACATAGGGAATATGGAGTATATAATTTCCGTCCAATGTCGCCGTACAACTTGTGGTGATATCACTCACCTGACCGATTCTATCGCCTAACGCTTCTGTGAACCAGAGATTTCCGTCTGCTCCGTTAGCAATCTTCATCGGACGACTGTTAAGGGTAATGCCTGTAGAAAATTCAGTGATAACGCCGGACGGCGTGATTCTACCGATCCGGTTGCCGGTGCTTTCGGTGAACCAGAGGTTTCCATCCGATCCGGTAACGATTCCTGCCGGGCCGCTGTCAGGGCTGATGCCTGTAGAAAATTCGGTAACAACGCCGGATGGTGTGATTCTACCGATTCGATTGCCGGTGTTTTCTGTGAACCAGAGATTGCCATCCGGCCCTGCGGTAATTCCTACAGGGGTGCTGTTGAGGGTAATGCCTGTAGAAAATTCGGTGACAACGCCGGACGGCGTGATTCTACCGATCCGGTTGCCGGTGCTTTCGGTGAACCAGAGGTTTCCATCCGATCCGGTGGTAATACCAGATGGATTGCTGTCAGGAGTAATGCCGGCAGAAAACTCGGTGACAGCGCCGGACGTCGTGATTTTACCGATTTTCTGGCCGGCTACCTCCGTGAACCAGAGATTGCCATCTGGACCGGATGTAATACCAGCAGGATTGCTGCTGGGGGTAATACCGGCGGAAAACTCGGTGACAACGCCGGACGTCGTGATTTTTCCGATTCTGCTGCCGGAGCCTTCCGTGAACCAGAGATTGCCATCCGGTCCGGAAGTAATCCCCACAGGGCCGCTGTCGGGAGTAATGCCGGCAGAAAACTCGGTAATAGCGCCAGACGGTTTAATTCTTCCAATCCGGTTGGTAAAGGCTTCTGCGAACCACAGGTTCTTGTCCGGGCCGGCGACAATATCCCATGGAGCGCTATTTGGATAAACATAATATTCTGTTATTGTTTGACATTTTGCATTTGATGGTAAGAATAAACTGATAAATATCCAAAGGCAGATGACATACAGGATATATCTTGAAAATTTTCTTTTTGTCATAACGAGCTCCTTTTACTTTTACTTTTAATGTTGATGACTTCGTAAAAAGTCGATTTTCGGACGGCTCCGTAAAAAGTTCGCAGGCAAGGCGCGCAAGTCCTGATGAATGAAGCGTACTTGTGCTACGCTGCAATGACGAAGGATGCGGACTTTTTACGAAGTCGTCAATGTTATTGATTTTATCCATTCATTATCAGACAATCCGCCACAAGCTCCCACAAATACTTGACCACGAGATCCGCCATTCCATACTCAGCCTTGATGGCGTTAAGCTGACCATGACAACTGTGGCAGGGAACAACCACCATGGAAGCGCCTGTAGCCCGTATCTGCTCCATTTTCTTTCTGCCGTAAAATATCCGTTCGGCGTTATAGCCGGTTGTCAGCGTGCCGCCGCCGCCCCCGCAGCAATACTGACTGTCTCGGGTGGGATAGACATCTACCCAGTTTTCCATACACTGGCTTAGAATCCATCGAGGTTCATCATAAAAACCATGCCCGAAAATACGCTCTGCCTTGCGTCCGTAGTTGCAAGGGTCGTGATAGGTGGCCAGAACATCACGAAAGCGGGTTTTGTCCAGATGAATGCGGCCTTCGCGGATATAGGTTGTCAGCAAATCAAATACCGTGTAAGTTCCAAATGATTTCAGGGCTTCGGGATACCATTTCTGCAGACCGGACCTGGTCGCCAGATATGCATGCCCTCATTCCGGCCACAGGAGGTTCTTGGCGTCAAGCCGCGCCATGTTGTCGGCGATTCTTCCCACCATGATTTTCATGGCCGGATCATCTCCGGTAAACATGCCCCAGCTGGTGCCTTCCCAGTTTTCCGAAGGAACTGTCCAGTCTTCACCGGCGGCATGGAATATTTTCCACCAGTGCTTGAGGTCTTCCGTGTGGGTGTTAACCAGTTTATTGTGAATGGTGGTCAGAATATTGGCGCCTTTTTTGTCGATGGGTACAGAAAAACCTTCAAATCCGGGTTCCTGTGCAATTTCATCGGCGACGTCTTCCAGGATGAAAATAAAATCGTCTTTGGGAAGCCCCAGATTGTTGCCGGTTTTAAGCGCTGCGGCCAACCCTTTGTGAAGAATTCCCGGCACCTTTTCCCGATCTCTCATGGAACGGATATTCCGTATCAGATCCGGAATATGAACGCTGGAAGGGCAAACATGTTCACACTTGCCGCACATGGTGCAAATCCAGGGCCAACGGGATTCTATCAATGGATGCTCAAGTCCCAGGGAAACCATGCGGATGATTTTTCTGGGGTCGAACCCGTCAATGCCCGATACAGGGCAGGAGCTGGAACACATGGCGCAGGTGAGACAATGGTTCTGGTCGAAGGGCCAGGACTGAAATCTGGCGTGATTCAGGCCATTCATGGATATGGATTCAGGTGAAGTCATAATGATACCCTGTAAGTGAAAACGGTGATCAGGCCACAATCATCAGGAATCCAATGTTTGTGGGAGGTTGCAGCCGAAATGTGTGTTTATCTGTTACATATGCCGATGTTGGTTATTCGCCGCTTGAAATCCTGAGCGGTTTGAATCAGCTCCGCCGGCATGTTGGCGGCGATGGTTTTCAGGAGAATCCGCTCCGGTTCTGTACCAATATGGGCGAGCATGTTCCTGAGCTCTCCCACCCGTTTTTTAGCCATGATATTGCCACGTTCGGAATGGCAGTTTCCTTCATGACAGGTAACTACCAGAACGCCATCGGCGCCTCCTGTAAACGCCGCCATGAGATATTCCAGAGAGATGCCGCCGGCGCATGGAACTTCGATGATGAAAACGCCTTCCGGGATGGAAAGGCCGGATAGCTCCGCCTGATGGGATGCCTGCACGGCGGAACGGTTGCAGCAGAAAGCCACGATCATGGGTGTGACAGATGCAGGCGATATGCCGGTGCGTATCTGTCGAACCTGCTGTGAGATGGCCGATGGGGTAAGGTCTTCGATGGAAATGGCTTTCCGGGGACATTCCGCCGCGCACACGCCGCAGCGCTCACACGCATTGCTGTCAACGACGGGATGTTTTTCCAGAACAATGGCATGGTATGGACAGAGCCGGTAACAGGTCAGACAATGGATGCACGTATCAAGGGAAATTTCCGCCTTGTGGCCTGTCATTGCCTGGACGCCTTTCATCAGAGACAGGATGGTCAGGACCGTTTCCTGAATTTCGTTGTGACATGCAGCCTCAGACAGCACGCCTCGCGATCCTCCCGTGACCAGAATTGCCTTGCGGTTGGTGCATACGCTCAGTCTGTGGATATTTTCCGTCTGGGCAAACCCGGCCGCATCCATATTCAGACCGAAAATGCGGGATAGTTCCTGCACATACGGCTCCGGTGCGACCGTTTCATCCACAATAGTGATATCTGCATGAAAAGTGAACGGGATCCGGGAGATGTCGTCTGTAAATGATACATCCACCGTTCCATCCGGCTGCTGGTGAAACGTCGGCGATGCGTCTGAAAATTTGATGAACGTTACGCCTGCATCCCTGGCCTTGCGGTACAGAGTCTCCAGACCGAAAGCCGCCACCTTGAGGTTCCGGGTGAAAATGCAGATATCCATTCCCATTTCATGTTCTGTTCGAAGCTTCAGGGCTGTTTCCATGGCCGTTTGCGCCATATGTGGATGACTTTCCACGGCAAGCCCCAGAAGAATGGCCACGGTTTTAGGGGATGACAGATGTCCGGAGCCGGTTTCATAGTTTTGAAAAAAATTTGAGAGTACATGAACATGCGATGACGGTTTCAGGCCGTAGCGGGAAATACAGGACGTAAGCACCGCATTTTCCGCAATGACAATGCAGGAACAGTCCAACACTGACTGCCTGTTTTTTTGATCCAGAACAATCTGGAAGTGGCTTGAAGTACCCGCACAATGCCGCACGCGGGTATCCGTCCGGATATCCAGAAGGCAGGCATCGGGATGCTCTGCCAGCGGTTTTAGTAACATACCGGCATCATGGTTATGGATGGCAAGAGTTACTGGAATTTTTCTGGAGAGAAGCGATGTGGCTATTCCGGCGGCGATGGCGCCGTTTCCGAGCAAAAGGATTTGTTCTCTCATAAGATCACCTGTGACGGCTTCGTAAAAAGTCCGCATGCTGCGTTGTGCCTCATCCTTCGTCATTGCAGCGTACGACAAGTACGCTGCATTCCTCAGTATTTGCACGCCTTGCCTGCGAACATTTTACGAAGTCGTCCGAAATTCGACTTGTTACGAAGGCATCACCTGTGACGGCTCCAGGTATTGAAATATGCTGAAAGCAGTGCTTTCCGCACTGGCGACCGATTCGGCGATGCTCATGGGTTCAAGCGCAGCGCCCGCGATAAAAATGCTCTCCGGAAGCATGGCGGCTATCGATTCCGGGTTGAGGGTGTAGTTCAGCGCCTTTGAGTTGATGTTTAGCATGGCTGCCAGATTGCCGGCGCTTTCAGATGGTTCAAGACCCGTGGAAAGCACCACCATATCAAACAGGGCTTCTTGATAGGACTGCGTGTCCGGATTAAAATATGAGACGTTGAGGCAATCATCGCCGGTTTCGAGAATATCCGCCGGAATGGTGCGGATCATGCGTATCTGTTTCTGGCAGTCAGCGTAATACATCTCGAAATTTTTACCGAAAGTCTGGACGTCGATATAAAAAAATGTGATTTCGGTGTCCGGCTGTCGGTGCTGAATACGGCGGGCCATTCTGAGCGAAACACCGCAGCAGATCTTGGAACACCACAGATGATTGATGCTGGAGTCTCGGCTTCCCACGCACTGAATAAATGCTATCCGCCGGGGAGCCGCTGCGTCTGAGGGGCGTCGAACCACGGTATGCCGCCGGAGATTTATGTTCAGATCAAGAGTGGTCAGCACGTTGGCAAACCGTCCGTAACCGTAGGGCTTGGCATGGGGTGCATACGGGGTGAATCCGGATGCCACCAGAATAGCATCCGCTTCGATCCGCCGGATTTCATGTCCCTGATTCAGGCGGACGGTAAAACGTTCTGTCTTGTCAACGGCTTCAATGCGGGTGTTTAAACACATCTGGATATTGGGGTGAGACAATGCCTGCAGGATTTTGCTGTGCACCACGCAGGCGCCGCAACTGACACAGCCGTCTGTAGCCATACAGGCCAGTTGCGCGGCATGTCCTCCCCAGCGATCCGCTGTTTCGGTGATGACCACAGAAACCCCCTGCTGTGCCAGATGAACGGCGGAAGTAAGTCCTGTAACGCCGCCGCCGATCACCAAGACCGTGCTTTGGCATGTATTCATACGGAATTTCCTGCAAGCGGCTGGGAGAGCATATTCCGGATTTCTTCCTGAATATGCCGGGCCAGTGCTTCGGTTTTTTCTCTGGAAATGGTTTGGATGTCACCAGCCAGGTTTTCGATGAGGTTTTCTTCCAGATCGGTGGTTTTATTGATCAAAAACGTATCCACTTCGCCGTCGTCAGCCAACAGGCCGCAGGCGCCCACAGCTCCGATAAATTCATCGTTATAAAATATCGGCGCCACCAGCTTGATAAGCCCTGCGTCGCATTCCTCGACAACCGGTTCACGGGTTTGCATGGCCTGCGCGGCAATATTCATATGGGCTACGGCGCAGATAAAACTCTGACCTTTGTCGGTAGCCTTAATGGCCGGGCACAAACGGTTGACCCAGATTTTATGGTTGGTGATCCGGACGCCTTCCGTGTTGAATACATTGGCGTCGAGCCCTGATATGTCATGAATGTGCTGTTCAAACGCGACCCATTTTTCAATGGGGCGGATATCGGTCAGTTTCATGCTTACATCTCCGCAGGGTTAGGGGGATAAGTGACACAATGCCTGCTATAGGAAAATGAGTATGTTGTGTCAATAAAATTTGACCGTTTTGCCAAAAATCAAATTTCAGACGATTTTGTGAAGCGTTGGTAAACAGAACAAAGGCGCTGCTTCCCAGTCAACGCTCAAGCAGGCCTCGAAAATGGTAATGTGGGAGCTAACACCGGGAAGCAAACAGAAAAATACAAAAGGCTGGGTGCTGTCACAACAAAGGATTTTAAACCTCCCCATTTTTTCGAATGAGGCGAAAGCTCTCCTTGTCCGAGATTTCAACTTTATCATAGATATCCGTCAGCGATAAATTGCAATGAATGGATTCAAGGGAAAGATTTGCCGTTATATCGCTGACCTCTGTAAGGATCCACTTGTCATTCTGACGCAAATAATGTTCTATGCAGATACTTTTCTGAGCAATGAGTACATATTCCTGCAAGGAAGGCAGTCTTCGATAATGAGAAAATTTTCCTCCCCTGTCATACGCTTCTGTGGAATCGGACAATACTTCGATAATAACGGCGGGATTCAGTAAGGTATCCATGAGTGCATCTTCAAAACAGGGTTCGTTGCAGGTGGCAACCACATCAGGATATGTATATAAACCAGTTCGCTTTACTTTGACGCGCATATCATTTGCATATGCAACACATGTTCGCCCCTTCATCTGGATGCCCAGCGTTATGGAAATATTAAAGGTAATCTGGTTATGTTGGCGGCTGGATCCGGCCATGGGGAAGATGTGACCATTGATGTATTCACTCCGGTGTTTTGCCTTACGTTCCAGAATCAAATACTGATCTGAGGAATATTCGGGTTGCTGCGACAGAATTTCCATCATTCTCCTTTTAAACAGGCGTTAATAAACCGTTTCGCCAAGTTCCAAAGCAGTCTTTTGGCAAAGCTGTTATCATGTGAGGTCGTAAAATGCAATAGTTGCAATCGCAAACATTGAGTTACCCGGGGGCAACGACATTGAGCAGGAATCCACATATCAGGTGGCTTCATCTGAATGAATAAAAAACCTGACTTTACAAAAGTTTTTTTCGATGTTAGATATCAATGGGTTGAAAAACAGGGTGTTTATCATAACCGCCATATTGTCAGGAGCTGGAAATGGAATATATTAAAATAAAATTCGGCAATGATTTTCATGCGGTACGCTCCAATCTGGAAAACATGTTTCATTCCATCAACCCGATTTTCAGGGTCTGCAACCGCGCCTGGAATCCCCAGATGGATATCTATGAAACATCGGATGAAATCATTATCCGTGCGGAAATTGCCGGAGTGGATAAAGAGGATCTGGGGGTGGAAATCAACAATAAGGCTGTTCGCATCTTCGGTAAACGTGAGGAATTGCCGCGTGTTGAAAACGCCACATACCGGCTGGCCGAAATCCAGTACGGATGTTTTGAGAGAATTCTGTTTCTGCCTTCTCTTATCGATCCGGAAATTGTCAGCGCTTCATATTTGAACGGCTTTCTTCAGATACGACTTGCAAAGATACCCATGAATGTTGTCCATAAGGTACCGATATCCGATAGAGACTGAAGGCTTCACCGCAAGCTCAATATCAACCGTTTGCGTTGCACTCCGTATGATGCCGGCGTGTTGCCGTCATGCCACAGGCGCGGTGCATGAAGAGTCCTGATTCTGAATGTCGGGCTTTATCATTTCGATATCGGATTTTAACGAATTTGATCATTTTTTAGATTTTTTATACAGATATTCCCTTGGAGGTACATATGCCGGAACAGCAGCCGCCCGTGGAACATATTGATGAGGTCAAACCCGGAATTCTTCCCATTCTTCCGCTGTTCGATGCAGCGCTTTTTCCTAAAATGGTGCTGCCCCTTGTGGTGATGCAGGGGGAATCGGTCAAACTGGTGGATGAAGCCATGGCCAGCGACCGTCTGATTGGACTCGTGGTGTCAAAAAAACTTGCTAAAGAAAACGCCAGTCCGGAAGAAGATCTGTATGGAATCGGTACCAGCGCCTTGATTTTAAAAATGGCCAAAACGCAGGACAACCGTGCCCAGCTTCTGGTTCAAGGCGTCAGCCGTTTTAAAATCCTCGAATTTATGGACGGCAAGCCCTACCTCCAGGCCCGGGTCGAGATGATTCCGGAATCCGAAACCAAGGATACGGAAACCGAAGCCCTGATGTCCAACCTGGTGAATCTGTTCATGCGGATTGCCGAGCTTTCTCCAGGGCTTCCTCCGGAAATCGGCGCCATGGCGAAATCCATTCAGGAACCAGGAACGCTTGCGGATATGGTCGCATCCACCATCAATTCCACGCCGGAAGAAAAGCAGCGGATTCTCGAGCTTATTGATATTAATGAGCGGCTCAAGGAAATCACCCGGATGGCCAATCATCAACTGGAGATTCTGGAGCTTGGCAACAAGATTCAGACTCAGGTCAAGGGGGATATCGATAAGACTCAGCGTGAATATTATCTGCGCCAGCAGCTCAAGGCCATCCGGGAAGAACTCGGAGAAAAAGATGATACATCCGTTGAACTCGAGGATTATCGAAAAAAAATTGCTGAGAAAAATCTTCCGGAGGAAGCTAAAAAAGAAGCTGAACGGGAATTGAATCGCTTGTCGCGGATGCATCCGTCTTCTGCGGAATACACGGTGGCGTCCACCTATCTGGACTGGCTTACCGCGCTTCCCTGGCATGACAGCACGCCGGACAACCTGGATATCAAAAAAGCCAGAAAAGTTTTGGATGATGATCATTTCGGCCTTGAAAAGGCCAAGAAACGTATCATTGAATATCTGGCGGTTCGAAAACTCAAGCCGGATTCCAAAGGCCCTATTCTTTGCTTTGTCGGGCCTCCTGGCACCGGCAAAACATCGCTCGGCAATTCAATCGCCAGGGCCCTGGGACGGCAATTTCACCGGATTTCTCTGGGAGGTGTGCGCGATGAAGCAGAAATCCGCGGACACCGCCGCACCTATGTGGGCGCGCTGCCCGGAAGAATTATTCAGGGAATCCGCCGGGCGGGGTCCAACAATCCGGTGTTTATGCTGGATGAAATCGACAAGGTGGGCAGCGATTTCAGAGGCGATCCTTCCTCCGCGCTCCTGGAAGTGCTGGATCCGGAGCAGAACTTTTCATTTTCGGATCACTATCTGGATGTGCCGTTCGATCTTTCCAAAGTCATGTTTATTACCACGGCCAACGTACTGGATACCATTCCACCGGCGCTGCGGGACAGGATGGAGGTGTTGAGCCTTCTGGGATATACCGAAGATGAAAAGATCAAGATCGCCAACCGGTATCTGATTCCCCGCCAGCGAAAGGCGCATGGCCTGAAAGCGGACCAGATTATATTTACGACCGGCGTGATTCGGCACATTATTTCCGGTTATACACGGGAGGCCGGGCTGAGAAATCTGGAACGCGAGATTGCATCGGTATGCCGCGGGGTCGCCAGCAAAATTGCCGAAGGCGATGCGGCGTCTGTTACCATCAATATCAACAATATTGCAAAATATTTAGGGCCGATCAAATTAATGCCCGAAACCCGCGTCCGGGTATCCACCCCTGGCGTGGTGATCGGTCTTGCCTGGACGCCCAATGGCGGCGATATCCTGTTTATCGAGGCGACGGCCATGAAGGGCAGTAAAAATCTGACTCTCACCGGACAGCTTGGCGACGTCATGAAAGAATCCGCCACCGCAGCGATGAGTTTTATCCGTGCTAACGCAACAGCAATGGGCATTCCGGAAGATTTTTATGAAAAGCACGATATCCATCTGCATATTCCGGCAGGAGCGATTCCCAAAGATGGCCCTTCCGCGGGAGTGACCATGCTGACGGCGCTGACATCCCTGTTAACAGGCCGGCTGGTGCATAAAGATTTGGCCATGACCGGCGAGATTACCCTGCGAGGTCAGGTGCTGCCGGTTGGTGGCATCAAGGAAAAGGTTTTAGCGGCGCATCGAGCGGGAATCAAGACCATTATTCTGCCCAAATGGAACGAAAAAGATCTGGACGAAATTCCTAAAAAAATTCAAAAAGAAATTCAATTCCATTTCGTGGATAAAATGCTGGATGTCATTAAACTGGCGCTTGAAAAGTGATGAAGTCGCGAAAAGCCCGAAAACGGGTGGCCGTGCATCGGCATTGAAAGCGTCCGGACCGGTTCAGGAATCGTCAATGCTTGGTCATTGCGGCGGTTCGCAGACAGATAAAATGCGTATTTCAGGCGCTGTACAGTCTGAATTCGCTGTGTGGCGCATCGGATGCCTGATGATACTGGCCGCGATGCTGGCGGCTGGGCTTCAGGGTTGCGGCGGTTCCGTGCGGTCGTCGATGCGTCCGTCGTCTGCAGCAATTCCCCCTGCAGCAATTTCTCCGGGCGCCCCCAAACCCTATAAGGCGTTGGGAAAGTGGTATCAGCCACTGCCGAATGCCAGGGGCTACCACGAGAAAGGAATTGCTTCCTGGTATGGGAATGATTTTCATGGCAAAAAGACATCCAGTGGTGAAATTTACGATATGTACGCTGAAACCGCCGCTCATAAGACTCTTCCGCTGGGAACGATCGTTCGTGTGCGCAATCTGAACAACCACCACCAGATAGATGTTCGGATCAATGACCGTGGGCCTTTTGTAAGCGGCAGAATTATCGATCTGTCTTATGCCTGCGCCTGTAAACTGGGGGTGGTGGGGCCGGGAACCGCGCCTGTCGAAGTGGTGGCGATCGGAACGACGGCGCCGCCGGCTGCCGGAACGGATATGCGCGATTATTATTACAGAGGCAATTTTACGATTCAGGTCGGTGCGTTCAGTGATCTGAAAAATGCCGAAAGACTCAAGATGCGGCTTGCAAGAGCCTATCAGAATGTTCATATTCAACCTTATGATGATGTTCGGGGAAGAATGTACCGGGTCAGGGTTTCAAGCAGCACCAGTCTGGACAAGGCTGTCCAGTATGAAAAAATGCTGATTTCCCGTGGATATCGTGACGCATTCGCCGTCGCCGAATAACGATTCAGGAGATACGCCGATGGACGTCAATACAGATGAATCTCAGGTGTGCAAAACCGATGCAGCGTCTCTGGCGCAGTATCGAAACCGTATTCCGGATCTGGCGGATATCATCATTCAGAGCTGTGAAGATCCGCAGTGCTATACCCACATCGATTATGATCCGATTCCATCCGAAGGTTATGTGGTTGACATCATAGACAAGTTGAGAGAGGTTCTGTTTCCCGGATATTTTTCACGCGAAAAGGTGGATCCTGTGAACCTCAGATTTACGATGGGGCAAAACGTAACCCAGCTCTTCGATATGCTTTCGGAACAGATCACCCACAGCATCCGCCATGACTGTTTCCGTTATCATCTGTCGTGCAGCGACTGCGGAGACAGGGGCCACGAGGCCGCGCTCAAGATACTGGGATCCATTCCGGCGGTCCGCAAAATTCTGGCCACGGATGTACGGGCTGCGTATGAAGGCGATCCGGCGGCAAAAAGTCATGATGAAATTATTTTCAGCTATCCCGGTATCTTTGCCATCAGCGTTTACCGTGTGGCGCATCGGCTGTTTGAACTCGGCGTGCCGCTGCTTCCCCGGATCATGACTGAATATGCCCACAGTGTCACGGGTATCGACATTCACCCGGGTGCTGAAATCGGGCAAAGTTTCGTCATTGATCATGGAACCGGCGTTGTCATCGGAGAGACGACGGTCATCGGAGACAATGTGCGTATCTATCAGGGGGTTACATTGGGAGCGCTGTCGCTTCCCAAAAACGCAGGCGATAAACTGCGAGGTAAAAAACGCCATCCCACTATCGAAGACGATGTGATCGTCTATTCGGGCGCCACCATACTGGGCGGAGATACCATTATCGGTGCGCGTTCCGTCATTGGCGGCAATGTCTGGATTACCGAATCTGTGCCGCCTGATACCACTGTGATGCTGGAAACGCCTCGGCTGGTGTATAAAAGACCGTTGTAATTCCATTTTGTTTTCAAAATGATATTCCAGCAAGCATTCGGACTGAGACCGCGAAAGCAAGCGAGCAGCGATGAGACTGTACATTCAGTACGTCGAATCGCGGCACAGCGAAGCTGACAAAGGTATC
>LKPX01000036.1 GCA_001443525.1 Desulfobacteraceae bacterium RAAP-1
TGCATCCTTCGTCATTGCAGCGTACGAAAAGTACGCTTCATTCCTCAGGATTTGCACGCCTTGCCTGCGAACATTTTACGAAGCCGTCCGAAATTCGACTTTTTACGAATGCATCAATTTTGGATGGTTCCGGTAAGTTTCAGAAAATTCCTCAGCAGGCGTTTTCCCACGGGCGTCATGATGGATTCCGGGTGAAACTGAATGCCCTCCGTAAGGTGCGTTTTGTGACGAAGGCCCATGATTTCGCCGTCATCGGTTTCAGAGCTGATTTCAAGACAGTCCGGAAGCCCTTCCCGCGCTACGGCCAGTGAGTGGTAACGCATGGCCTGAAACGGCTGGCGTATGCCTTCATATAAGGTTTTGCCGTCGGCGTGAATGTCAGATGTCTTGCCGTGCATCAGTTTTTTGGCGGAAACCACCCTGGCGCCAAATGCCATTCCGATGGCCTGGTGTCCCAGACATACGCCCAGAATGGGAATCTTGCCGGAGAAACGCTGGATAACGGCCAGTGATACGCCCGCTGAATCCGGTCTTCCCGGTCCCGGAGAAATGACGATGCCATCGGGATTCCAGGCGGCGATTTCTTCGACGGTAGCGGCGTCGTTGCGCACAACCCGGACCGGACCGCCGATCTGTTCTAAATATTGCACCAGATTATAAGTGAAAGAATCATAGTTGTCTATCATGACGATCATTGGTTTTTCCCTCCATCCGTGGATTCAGATATCAGTTGTAAGGCTTTTTGAATCGCTTTGGCCTTGTTGACGGTTTCAATCCGTTCACGTTCCGGATTGGAATCCGCCACAATACCCGCGCCGGCCCGAACCGTCAGAAGGCCGTTTTCGATACATGCCGTGCGAATGGTGATGGCCAGATCCATATTACCTTCAAAGGATATATATCCTACGGCGCCGCCGTACGCTCCCCGGGGTTCCTGTTCCAGTTCGGCGATGATTTCCATGGCCCTCACTTTGGGCGCCCCGCTCAAGGTTCCGGCAGGAAAGGTGGCTCTGAGCAAATCCCAGGCGTCCAGCCCTGATTTCAGGTCACAGGTAATGTTGGATACCAGGTGCATCACATGAGAATAACGTTCAACAACCATCAGGTCCGTTACCTGTACGCTGCCGGTTTCAGCGACCCGTCCCAGATCATTGCGACCCAGGTCCACCAGCATGAGATGCTCGGCGCGCTCTTTTTCATCGCCGAGCAGCTCATTGGCCATGGTGCGATCCTGTTGTTCATTTTTCCCCCGCGGCCGGGTGCCTGCGATGGGTCTGAGCGTGGCGATGCGATTTTCAAGACGCACCATGGTTTCAGGGGATGAACCGATCAGCGTTTGACGTTTCATTCGCAGAAAATATAGATATGGAGATGGATTGATGTAGCGCTGAGCTCTATAGAGCGTCCACGGATCCGGCGGAGACGGGCAGGTGAATTGCTGCGACAGCACCGCCTGAATGATGTCTCCTGCCTGGATGTAATCCTTGATCTGCTGCACCTGATGGCGGTAGGTGTCATCCGGTTCCGAGGCGGTCAGGACGGATTTCGGCGTAGTATGGAGCGGATGGATTTCCGGCGTCGGTTCTTCAACAAGCCGGATAATTCCCTGAAGTTTTTTAAGCGCAGCACGGTAGTGATCGGCAGGTGCAGCGGCATCGTCCAGAAATTCAATAGAGACGCCCAGAAGCGTGTGACGGATATTGTCGAATATCATCAGTTGATCGGGCACCATCAATTCAGCAACAGGGGTGTTATCCGGCAGGCGGTTGGGAATTTTTTCAAAAAAAGATACCATTTCATATGAAAAGCATCCGACCAATCCCCCCCAGAATCGGGGGAGTCCAGGATATGCCGCGGGGCGATACGCATCCAGAAGCTGTTTTAACACAGCCAGTGGGTCGCCGTGATGCAAAATGGTATTGTGACGTTCAAGGCTTTGGATATCCACACGATCTCGATATACCTGAATCTGTGAATGTGCTGAAAATCCAAGGAAACTGTAACGCCCCCACCGTTCTCCGCCTTCAACACTTTCAAATAGAAACAAAGGTGTCTGGCGTTGACAGCATTTATGCAGCAGCGACACCGGCGTTTGTGTGTCGGCCAGAATTTCGACGCATAAAGGGATGACATTACAGCCTTTGGCCAGTTCAATGAACTGCTGTTCCGAGGGAAACTGACGAAGAATCATCATTGACTCCTTTCAAAATAAAAAAGGGCCGTGAATTTTTCATCCACGGCCCCTAAAAAACAAAGGATCGTGGGCTGTTGAGGCGGCCCGCGATCCTGATAATCATGACGGCATACTTACAGGCACACCTCTAGTACTTGGCCTGCCAGCGCCACCATCCTGAACAAAACAATGAAAACATAGACAAGAGATTTTTTTCTGACTTCATGATGCATTTCCCTGTTTATTTTAATGCCTTGTTTATCTATAATCTATTTGTTTTTGTCAACATATTTTTAAGGAATTTTCTGCTCATGAAAATTGTTTCACCTGCTAAAGTCAATCTGTTCCTTCATGTTACGGGCAGGCGTCCGGATGGTTATCATACGATCCGGTCACTGATGTGCTGTGTGTCCTTATATGACAACCTTACGTTCGATTTTAGCGCGCCGGAAATTACCGTTGCCTGTAATCATCCTGACGTGCCTGAAAATGAAAGCAATATCGCATACCGTGCAGCCAGATGTTTCCTGGATGCTTTGCACCAGAACGGCGGGGTTGCCATCACCATTCAAAAACACATTCCCGTTGCAGCAGGGCTTGGCGGCGGCAGCAGCAATGCGGCGACTGTGCTGCTGGAAATGAATGCCAGATGGGGATATCCATTTTCAATGGCTCAGTTGAAGCACTTGGGGTTGAGTCTGGGGGCGGATGTACCGTTTTTTATTTTCAGAAAACCCGCCTTGGCTTCAGGGATCGGAGAACATCTCGATTTATGGAATGATATGCGTCCCTACAGACTGGTGTTGGTACATCCGCGAATTCATATTTGCACTGCGGATGTCTATAAAAATCTGAATTTGGGATTGACAAAATGTGAACAAAAGCATAAAAGTTCTCCTTTGAATATAGGGTTTAATCCATGTCGTCATCTGTGTAATGACCTTGAAACTGTTACGGTTTTATGGCATCCCGAAATTGCGGAAATTAAAAACCGGCTGCTGAGCCATGGGGCGGCGGGAGCGTTGATGTCCGGGAGCGGCCCAACGGTTTTTGGCATTTTCGAGGAAGCTGATGCAGCGAAAAATGCTTTCAGCGCGCTGAGTACGGATGGAAGCAGTGCATGTTTTTTAGTTCGGATACTGTTGTAGTCCACAGAAAAAAGCTTTCAGGAAGAGCGGCGACTGGCCATACAGTGCATGCTGTCGCCGGATAGTTTAGGTAGTTTGGGCATACTGGGGCGTCGTCAAGCGGCAAGACACAGGATTTTGGTTCCTGCATTCGGAGGTTCGAATCCTCCCGCCCCAGCCACTGATTTCAGATGCACTGGTCTGAAGATTCAAGCGCATAACGCGCTGTGACATTTCATACAACCACTATACAGCACGGGAAGTATCAAACAGGAAAGGTTTCATGAGCTGGTTTGCAACAAATGGTCTGACGATTTTTTCAGGGAATTCCAACCCCGATCTGGCGCAGCAGATATGCAGCTATCTGGAAATGCCGATGGGAGGCGCGAAAGTCAAAACGTTCAGTGATGGCGAACTCCAGATTGAGATAGATGAAAATGTCCGTTCCAAGGATATTTTTGTTGTTCAGTCCACCAGCTCGCCGGTCAACGACCATCTGATGGAACTGCTGTTGATGATTGACGCTTTTAAACGTTCTTCCGCTCGAAGGATCACCGCTGTCATTCCTTATTACGGATACGCCCGTCAGGACAAAAAAGTCGCTCCCAGGGTTCCTATCAGCGCCAAGCTGGTGGCGGATCTGCTCACGGTTGCCGGTGCGAACCGGGTTATCACGATGGATCTTCATGCCAGTCAGATTCAGGGTTTTTTCAGTATTCCTGTGGATAATCTTTTTGCAGCGCCGGTGATTCTGGAATACATTAAAAAAGATTTTTCGGGAGATCTTGTCATTGTATCGCCGGATGCCGGAGGCGTTGAAAGGGCCAGGGCATTCGCCAAGCGTTTGAACGCCAGCCTGGCCATTGTGGATAAACGGCGGGAAGCTCCCAACAAGGCTAAGGCCATGGCCTTGATCGGAGATGTTTCCGGGAAGATCGCCATCATTCTGGATGATATGGTGGATACCGCCGGTACTGTCACGGAAGCAGCATCGGTGATCATGGAAAGAGGCGCCCAGGAAGTGCATGCATGTTGTTCTCATCCCGTCCTTTCCGGCCCTGCGATAGAGCGGATTGAATCTTCCGCCCTCAAAAGTTTTATGGTTACCAATACCATTCCGTTAAAGAAAGATGCTGTCGCTTGTGAAAAAATCAAGGTTCTGAGCATTGCGCGTCTGGTGGGGGAGGCAATTATCCGAAGCCATCGGGGAGATTCCGTGACGTCTTTGTTCGTGTAAGAAAAAATGCCGCCTGTAACAGGGTGGCGTGATGATGATTTAATTTATAAATTAGACAGATGCTGTTCAATTTTGAGCAGAAATCGAGGTATAGCATAAGGAGGCTTTTTTGGAGATACTCGAACTGAATGCAACGCTGAGGACGTCCACAGGGAACAGCCCTTCAAGAGCGTTGCGCCGAGAAGGCAATATCCCTGCCGTCCTGTACGGCCCCGGCTCTGAATCTGTTTTGCTGTCGGTAGGAGCTGTAGATCTGGAACACGCTCTTAAAAAGGCTTCGGCGGGCCAGATCATTTTCAATATGGCGATTCAAAATGCCGGTTCCGGCGCCCGTACCGCCATGATTAAAGAATTGCAGATGCATCCAATGTCCAGGAAGTTTCTGCATGTCGATTTTTATGAAATTTCAAAAGATCGTAAAATAACGGCTAATGTGCCGATCGTGGTTAAAGGCAAATGTAAAGGGATTGAGGATGGCGGCATGCTTCAGATCATTCAGCGTGAAGTTGAGGTCATGTGTCTGCCGTTTGAAATTCCTCAGTCTATTCCGATTGATATTACTGATCTGGAAATTGGGGATTCCATTCATATCAAAGACCTGAAGGTTGCTGAAAATATTGAGCTGTCTGCTGAAGCCAATGAGACCATTTTAACCATTCTCAGCACCAAATCCGATGAAAAAACACCGGGTGAAGAGGTCGTTGAAGGTACCGCCAAAACCAAATAGGGCAGGGCGTTGGGGAGCGATTTCGCTCAGAATGCAATGGCCATGCGGTTTTCAGGATCATGGATATTTCTGCAACAGTTCAGCTTGAAGCACTCCGGACGGAATGTGCGGAAAATAGATGCTTTCTGGTTGTGGGGCTTGGAAATCCGGGAGAGATGTATCTTCAGAGCAGGCACAACATCGGTTTCCAGGTTATTGACGATATTGCATGCGTTTATCGGATTCCGATGCGGCAGCCTCCGGTAAACATGCCGGAGGTTAACGCACGGATAGGTGAGGGTATCATTGAGGGCAGAAATGTCATACTGTCGCAGCCGATGGATTACATGAATCTGAGCGGGGGGCCTA
Source organism: Desulfobacteraceae bacterium RAAP-1 (assembly GCA_001443525.1). Classification (GTDB taxonomy): domain Bacteria; phylum Desulfobacterota; class Desulfobacteria; order Desulfobacterales; family Desulfatirhabdiaceae; genus RAAP-1. The sequence goes on from LKPX01000036.1 coordinate 5,613, forward strand.
TATGCCGGATTTTAAAATGCACGGGTCTTTCAGTTAAGGATATGTTAGTTGTCCATGACGATATGGACTTATCATTTGGAAGAATCAAAATTAAATCGAAAGGAGGGAGCGGAGGGCACAATGGTGTTCAGTCGTTGATAGATGCTTTGGGCGGAGGCGATTTCAACCGTCTTCGCATTGGCATCGGGCGTCCCGACGAAAGTGTGAGTGTGGTGGATCATGTGCTGTCGTCTTTTACGCCGAAAGAACACGGTATGATGACACGCATCATTGGCCGGGCGCGGGAGGCTGTGGTAACTGTTCTCTGCAATGGTGCAGGAGCGGGGATGAACCGGTTTAATCAGACGTTAATCACGATTTCAAGTTAAACAACAGATGGAGGGAAATAATGGACTACGTACTGGCAAATATTCCATTAACGTGTATGCTGGTTGGTTTAGTGGGAGTCGTTTTTGCGATAGCGCTGGCTTCTATCGTTAAAAGCGCTCCGGCAGGTAATGAAAAGATGCAGGCCATTGCCAGCGCCATCAAAGAAGGCGCCATTGCATATCTGAATCGGCAGTTGAAAAGTATGTCTATCGTGGGTGCTATCATTTTTGTTGCCATTTTTGCCACACTGGGCTCAAAATCAGCCATGGGTTTTCTGATCGGTGCGGTGGCGTCCTTTATTGCCGGTTATGTTGGCATGAGAGTGTCCGTCATTGCCAATGTCAGAACCGCTGAAGCTGCCAAAAAAGGTCTGCCTGCAGGTCTTGCGCTTGCGTTCAAAGGCGGGTCTGTTACCGGTATGATGGTTGCGGGTCTGGCGTTGACCTCCGTATCAGGTTATTTTTTCGTTACTCATGATGTGATGTCTCTGGTTGCGTTGGGATTTGGCGGCAGCCTGATTTCCATTTTTGCCCGGTTGGGCGGCGGTATCTTCACCAAGGGCGCGGATGTTGGCGCAGACCTGGTGGGCAAGGTTGAAGCCGGGATTCCCGAAGACGATCCCAGAAACCCTGCCGTTATCGCAGACAACGTCGGCGACAATGTTGGTGACTGCGCCGGTATGGCGGCTGACCTGTTTGAAACTTATGCGGTTACGGCTGTGGCAGCCATGTTGATCGGTCATCTGCTGTTCCCCAAAATTCCTATGGCTGAGGAGTTTCCGCTGATTCTGGGAGCGATTTCCATCATTGCCTCCATGATCGCCATCTTTTTTGTCAGACTGGGCGCCAAAAGCGACTATATCATGGGTGCTCTGTACAAAGGAATGTTTGGCGCAGCCATTATTGCGGCGGTTGCTTTCTATTTCGCCTGCCATAAATTCATGGGCGATCTTGGAACCGTTTCCGCTCAGGCCATCTATGCTTCTACCCTGATTGGTCTTATTCTGACCGTTGTCATTGTCATCATCACCGAGTTTTATACGGGTAAATATGCGCCGGTCAAAGCCATCGCTGACGCTTCCGCTACAGGTCACGGCACCAATATCATCGCTGGTCTGGCTGTCAGCATGCAGGCGACTGCGGCTCCGGTTATCACGATATGTATCGCTATTTACGCAGCCTATCATTTTGCAGGTCTGTATGGCATTGCCATGGCGGCCATGTCCATGCTGTCTATGACGGGTATGGTCATTGCTATTGATGCTTATGGCCCGATTACCGACAACGCCGGTGGAATCGCTGAAATGGCTGAAATGGACGAAAGCGTTCGTGCGGTCACCGACCCGCTGGATGCAGTTGGAAATACCACCAAAGCTGTTACCAAAGGCTATGCCATTGGCTCTGCCGGTCTGGCTGCTCTGGTGCTGTTTAATGCTTATGTCCAGGAATTCGCTCTTCATGCAGAAAAAGGTGCTGCCGCCATCCGGTTTGACCTTTCCGATGTTAATGTTGTTATTGGTCTTTTTATCGGTGGTCTCCTGCCGTATCTGTTTGCTTCCATTGCCATGAAAGCGGTAGGAAATGCCGGCGGCGCGGTTGTTGAAGAAGTCCGCAGACAGTTCCGCACCATTCCTGGAATTATGGAAGGTACTGGGAAACCTGATTACGGCGCATGCGTGGATATCGTTACCAAATTCGCACTGAAAGAGATGATTGTTCCTGCTCTGCTGCCGGTGGCGGCTCCGATTATCGTCGGACTTCTGCTGGGCAAAGTTGCTCTGGGTGGCCTTCTGATCGGCAGTATCGTTACCGGTCTGTTTGTGGCTATTTCCATGACCACAGGTGGAGCTGCTTGGGACAACGCCAAGAAATATATTGAAGACGGTCATCTGGGCGGTAAGGGCAGCGATGCTCATAAAGCTGCGGTTACCGGCGACACTGTCGGCGATCCGTACAAAGATACCGCTGGTCCGGCTGTCAACCCGATGATCAAGATTCTGAACGTTGTGGCGCTGCTGATGGTTCCGTTCCTGATGTAGTACAGCGTTTTTTAATCTGTTATTGTCGTAAATGAAAAAGGATTGACGCTTTCAATGGCGTCAGTCCTTTTTTATTGCTTGTTCAGGTGATCTGTGGTAGTTTACAGACAATATGGATATATCTTTGCTCCATAATTCAGCTTCCCTTTCCCACTTCTCAACTCCCCACATTCCGGTACAGTTTTTAGATGGTACGATATGAAAATAAATGATAAAAAAGATAAAATCAAAGCGGAGCCTTTAAAAATCTGTATTAAAAAATTCTGCATAGGTGATCTTGCCGTATATCCGGCTCATGGCGTCGGAAGGATAGAGGCTATCGAAAGTAAAGTAATCAACGGAGAAAGACATGACTTCTATATCATGAAGATTCTGGAAAATGGTATGGTGATCATGATTCCTACATGGAATGTGCAGTCTGTAGGCCTCAGGGAAATTATTCAGGAGAATGAAATTCCTAAGATCTATGACATCATGAAAAACCAGCGGGATTTTGCTCTGGAATCTCAGACCTGGAATCGCAGATATCGTGATTATATGGAAAAGATAAAAACAGGGTCTCTCTTTGATGTGGCCGAAGTTTTTCGTGATCTGTATCTGCTTAAGTTATCTAAGGATTTGTCTTTTGGCGAGCGTAAACTGTATGATACCGCGCAGATGCTGCTGCTGAAAGAGCTTTCTACGTCCAGACATACCACTGAAGATATGATTTTGTCCGAAATAGAATCACTCTTTATTCAGGAAAGTGCTGCGGTGTGATGTATCCGCCATCATGTTTTCACAAGGTTCTTTTTCCATAGCCGTTACAGAACGGCTTTCCGGAACACGCCTGGATGTGGCTGTGGCGATGCAGATCGGTACATGTTCACGTTCAGTGGCAGGAGCGCTGATCCGTGAAGGGCGAATTCGTGTTCAGGGAGAAATCAAAAAACCAGGTTACCGCCTTAAGGCCGGAGAATCCATTTCCGGCGACATTCCTGCCCCCGTCCCCATTGATTGCGCGCCTGAATCCATTACGCTTCAAATTCTCCATGAAGATGAGGATATTATCGTTATTGACAAGCCGGCAGGAATGGTAGTGCATCCGGCGCCCGGCCACAGTTCCGGTACGCTGGTCAACGCCATTTTGTATCATTGTCCGCATCTTTCAGGAATCGGGGGTAAAGTCCGGCCGGGGATTGTTCACCGTCTGGATAAAGATACATCGGGTGTGCTGCTGGTGGCCAAGACAGCGGCCGCGCAGGCGCATTTGGCCGATCAATTTAAAAACCGGACGCTTCAGAAAACCTATCTGGCGCTTGTTGCAGGAAATATGGAAAGCGCCAGCGGCTCTATAGAACTGTCGATCGGCAGGCATCCGGTGGACAGAAAGAAAATGTCGGTTTTCAGCGCAAAGTCCCGGGATGCCAAAACCCTTTGGCGGGTCAGGGAGGCGTTTTCTGCCGCCAGCCTTCTCGAAGTTGAAATCAAGACGGGACGTACCCATCAAATACGTGTGCATTGTGCGGCTTTACATCATCCGGTGCTGGGAGATAGTGTGTATGGGTCCCGCAAGGCGGACAGCCGTTTGTCATGTGTGACGCCGTTTATTGTCCGGCAGATGCTGCATGCCTGGAAAATCGTGTTTACTCACCCCCAAACGGGTGAACGTATGCAGATGGTATCTCCTGTCCCGAGTGATATGGCGGATATTCTATACAGACTCAAAAGCTTAACATGAACGTGATGGAGGTGCGGATATGGAACCTGTTCCAATAATGGTCAACGGTCTGCCAGGAAAAATGGCGGCAACCATGTTCAATTTTGCTCTTAAAGACAGTCGGGTGGCGGTTATGCCGTTTTCTCTGACCGGTTCTGATATTCCTTTTTCAGAATACGAGACAGAAACAATGACGGTGAAATTGCTGCATCCGGATCGCCGGGATCATGAGATTGGCGATATTCTGAAACAGTATCCAGGATTGATGATGGTGGATTACACCCACCCTTCGGCAGTGAATGACAATGCCCGGTTCTATGTGCGGCATGCCGTTCCTTTTGTTATGGGGACCACTGGCGGCGATCGGAGTCTTCTGGAGGAAACTGTAAAAAAATCTGAGATATCGGCGGTGATAGCGCCCAATATGGCGAAGCAGATCGTTGGTTTTCAGGCCATGATGGATTTTGCGGCATCCAGTTTTCCTGATCTTTTCAAGGGCTACAGACTTCAGGTGAAAGAAAGTCATCAACGCGGCAAGGCCGATACCAGCGGTACGGCAAAAGCGGTTGTTGGGTCTTTTAGCCGGATGGGGGTTTCCTGCTCCGAAAAAGATATTGAGATGGAACGGGACCCAGACCGCCAGAGAGATATCTGGGGTATTCCTGAAGCGTTTCTGGGGGGGCATGGCTGGCATACCTATACGCTGACATCCGCGGATCAGACAGTAACGTTTGAATTCAAACACAATGTGAATGGTCGGGATGTCTATACGCTGGGTACGCTGGATGCCATACTCTATCTTCGAAATAAGATACAAAGCGGCGCCAAAGGACAGGTGTTCACCATGATGGATGTTTTGAAAGGGTAATAGAAAACGATGTCGGAAATCCCGGTAAAATCCAGTCAGACGGTTGCCGTTGTCAACGACAACGCTACGCAGCTTCTGGTGCTGTCCACGCTTCTGAAACGTGAGGGCTTTACCGTTTTTGGCTTTCAAAGCGCGGCGGCCGCATTGGAACAAATGACGGAAAATGTGCTTCCTGATCTGATCGTGACAGATCTCTATATGCCGGGTATCGATGGTTGGCGATTTTGCCATTTGTTACGTTCTCCGGAATATGCTCGTTTTAATGATGTTCCAATTTTGGTGGTATCCGCAACGTTTTCCGGAGCGGAAGCAGAACAGATCACCGCGGATTTAAAAGCCAACGCATTTTTACCTGCGCCGGTAGAGCCATCCCGGTTTGTTCAAATGACACACGAACTGGTGTTGGGTAAAAGCGCGCAGCGGATATTGCGGATGCTGATTGTCGAAGACAGTCCCACACTGATCAAAATCATGAAAAAGACGTTCGACGCATACGGATATACGGTGGATACCGCACTGACAGGCGCTAAAGCTGCCGTTTTGTTCAACCGTATATTCTATGATGTCGTTGTTCTGGATTATCATCTGCCGGATATTCTGGGGGATACTCTCTTGGTGGAGTTTCGAAGCCATAATTCGCAGGCGGTGATTATCATGATTACAGCGGATCCTCGGCCGGAACTGGTGATTGAGTGGATGAACAAGGGGGCCAGCGCCTATGCACGCAAACCCTTTCAGCCGGGATATCTGCTGTGGCTTTGTGACCGTGCGCGCAGGGAGCGGGCATTGTTACATGTGGAAGATCTGCTGGAGCGCCGGACGCAGGAACTTCGCCTCAGTGAAGAGCGGTACCGCACCCTGGTCGAAAACATGAACAACGTCGTTTATACGCTCGATGAACATGGGCTCATTACCTATGTTACCCCCAATGTTGAAAGTCTTTACGGCTATAACATAAACGATGTGCTGGGAAAGCCGTTTACCGATTTTGTGTATCCACCGGACATTCCGCTTGCGCTTTCTCGTTTTAAATCGGTTCTTTCCGGTGATGTACAGATGGGGGAGAGCCGCTTTGTATTTAAGTCACAAAAAGTGGTTTGGATCAGGGCCAGCGCTCGTGTCAGGGTCGAAAATGGGCAGACCAGCATTCAAGGCTTTCTCATGGAAATTACCGATCTCAAGGAAATTGAGGAGGCTCTGCGACGGAGTCACGAACAGCTTGAACTGGCGCTTGAAAGCGCGGAACTGGGATCGTGGGATTGGAATATCGTTACAGGAGAAGTGGGGTCCAATCACCGGTTAGCTGCGATGCTGGGATATGGCCCGGATGAGATCAGTCCTCACATGGATACATGGAAAAAGCAGATGCATCCAGACGATTTACCTCTGGTTCAAAAGGCGTTTAACGATCTTCTGGACGGAGGCGCTCGATGTTATGAAGCCGAATACCGTCTGTTGACTAAAAGCGGAGAGTGGAAGTGGGTACTGACCAGAGGCAAAGTGATTTTCCGGGATGATACAGGAAAAGCGCTGCGTGCTGCAGGCACGCATCTGGATTTGACGGCTCGCAAGGAAGCGGAATCTTCACGTATTTTTTGTGAACAGCAGACGCATCAGATGCAAAAATCCGAAAGTCTGGCTCGTATGGCTGGGGCTATCGCTCATAATTTCAATAATATTTTGAGCGCTGTCATCGGAAATCTGGAAATGGCGCTTCAAGGAATGCCGCAGACAAATACATCCTATGTGTCAGAGGCTCAAAAAGCAGCCTTCCGGGCAGCAGAAGTGGGCCGTTTGATGCTGACTTATCTGGGGCAGATACCCGTTCGGAGAACCTGCCTGGAACTGAACATGATTTGCGATGATTTCCTGAATTCATTTAAGGCGCTGATCCCAAAACATATATGTATTCACAAGCATTATACGACACCGTCTCCAGTGATTGACGTGGATATTCCTCTGATGCGGCTGCTCCTGACCCATCTTTTTACCAATGCCTGGGAATCCATGAATATGAACGCGGGGGATATCGAGGTGTTGCTGGGAATCCTTCCTTCCGATCGTATTCCGTCAACCCATGTGTTTCCGATAGAATGGCAGCCTAAAGATGACGCGTATGCCTTTATAGAGATCCGGGACTGTGGTTGTGGCATGGAGCCGGAGTTGATTTCCCGGATATGTGACCCGTTTTTTTCCACCAAGTTCACAGGCCGGGGAATGGGGCTGGCGGTGGTGCTGGGTATTGTTCGTTCGCATGACGGCGCTATCACAATTAAAAGCCTGCCAGGTGAGGGCACTACTGTTCAGGCGCTGTTCCCAATCTGTGTCATGGCGGCGGCTTCTGCATCCTGATGGATTCGTAAGCGTTTTCGTTATTCATTTTTTTGTAATTTAATCAAAGACGGCTTCGTAAAAAATGGAAGTTTCAAAACGTCGTGACATGCTTTTCGCCTGGCTGTGGATAGTTGTATTCACTCTTTTCAGGCTGTGGTATTCCGGCAGATTTCTGCTGGTTGCCGATGAAACCAATTATTGGCAATGGGGACGGTATCTGGATTGGGGGTATTATGATCAGGCCCCGTTGATCGGATGGGCTATACGGCTTTGTACCTGGCTGCTGGGTGAAACGGAGATGGCCGTCCGTTTGCCGTCGGTGTTGGCGATCGGTGTGGCATCCGCTTATCTGGTGTTGATCGCCAATCGGTGGATAGGGTCTCGTGCAGCATTGTCCACGGCTGTTTTGACTCAGTCTATTCTCGAATTCAATGTCGGCGGCATTCTGGCGACACCGGACGGTCTTCAGGCTGCGGCTTGGGCCGGTGCTGCCTATCATGTGGCAAGAGCTTATGAGGATGATACCTGGTCTCAATGGATGTGGGGCGGCATCTGGTTTGGCATCGGAATGCTCAGCAAATTTACAATGGTGGTTTTTCTGCCTGGCGCTTTTATGTATGGGATGTTATCCCAAATACACAGAAAGCGGCTTTCCGGGTTCAAACCCTATATCGGTGTGATGGCAGGACTTGTGATGTTTTCCCCTGTCATTCTCTGGAATGTCCGTCATCACTGGGATTCGGCGAGACATGTTGCGTTTATTGGCGGCGCTAATGAAGGACTGGCCCTTCACATAAAGTTTATAGGCGATTTTGTGGCGTCCCAGGCGGCGCTGCTTTCTCCGCTGGTGTTTATTTTAGCGCTATGGGCATGGATACGGGTCATCCGTAAAGATTTTCCTGAAGGTGTCTGGATATATTCATATCTGCTCTGGACGTCCCTCCCGATGATTGTCGGTTTTATTCTACTCAGTTTCCATACCCGTGTATATGGTAACTGGCCTGGGGCCGGATATTTGACGGTTTCTGTGCTGACGGCGGCGTATTTTGGAGGACAGTATCGCGGGGCAGGAGACAGGAAGATGGAACGCCGATTCTGGAACTGGGGAATCGGGATTGCCTATGCCATGACAGCCGTGGTGCTGTTACATGCCGTTTATCCAATATTACCGGTTCCTGTGGATATGGATCGTGCGGCCGCAGAAATTGATGGATGGGATATTCTGGGAAAAGAAGTCGGAAAATTGGCGCCTCAAATGCCGGACCCTGGTCACACTTTTATTTTTGGTCTTGATTATCAGATGGCCAGTGAGCTGGCATTTTACACGCCGGGGCAGCCCAGGACGGTTTCGATCAATCGCTGGGAACGTCCGAATGTTTATGATTTCTGGTGGAAAGACAAAGATATCCTCGGATGGAACGCCATTGGTGTGACCTACGATGCACAGAGTCATCTTTCACGTCTGACACAGATTTTTGACAGGGTGGATCCGCCGGAGAGTCTTCCCATATACCGGAGAAAATCGGATACCGTTCCGATCAAAATCTTTTATATTTACCGGTGCTATGGTTTTAAAGGCGGACTGCGATGGATTCCACCGGATGCTTCAGATATCCGTGCGGTGTCTTCAGCATCAATGAAGTAGCCGGACGAACGATGGGTATGTTTTTTGACAGTGGTTTGAGACCATATCAGAGAATCAGGCGGCAGGCTGGCCATATCTGTCAGCTTTGCTGTGGGTATTTCCGCATTTTTTTCAGAAATATCATGCCGATCATGAACGTTGATGGTTTTGTAATGGCGATTGTTGAAAAACAATAAAAAAAGGATTTGCAGATATTGTCTGTAAATCCTTGATTTATTTGGAGCCGGCGCGCGGACTCGAACCGCGGACCTGCTGATTACGAATCAGCTGCTCTACCAACTGAGCTACGCCGGCTGAATTTTTCTTGCGACTGGATACTGTGTTTATGCTTGAAAATCAAGAAAAAAATATGCTGTCTTCCTTGTTTGATAGCATTCCTTATAGAAATCAACATATTGAATGTTCAGGAATTTCAGGTTCCCAGCAGGCGTATCTTCTGTTCAGGCTGTACCAGCATCGGCCGCTTCCCATGATCATTGTTACGGCATCTGCCGGGCAGGCGCTGCAATTGATAGAAGATATGGAGTTTTATGCCAATTCCTTGTCGTTGCCTCTCTTCTATTTTCCGGGTTCTGTGGTGGGCGCCTACAAATCGCTATCCGACCATGCCGAAAATGCCGCCAAGCGTGTCACCTGCCTTTACCAGTTGATCCATGCCGAACAGCCTCCAATTGTGGTGACGCCGGTTGAAGGGCTTCTTCAGAAACTGATGCCCACACAGGAGCTCGGTAATTTTTCTGAACTGTTGATGGAAAATGAGGATATTTGTCTCGATCTGCTAGTGGAAAAAATGGTTTCCGCCGGTTATGTCCGCACCATGATTGTGGAAGAACCCGGAGATTACTCGATTCGGGGAGGCATACTGGATGTCTTTTCCCCGTTATATCCAAATCCGCTCCGCATCGAACTCTTCGGAGATTGCGTCGAATCCATCCGGTTTTTTTCCGCATCCACCCAGCGTACTATCGGCAATGTGGCAGAGGCCATTGTCATTCCCGCACGTGAAGTCATTGTCAGAAGAACAGACATGGATCAGATCATTGCCCGTATCCGGGAACATGCGGCAAAAATGGAACTTCCACCGACAAGCGTACGGGATATGGTGGAGCGTATCCGGAAAGAGGGCCTGTTTTCAGGTATCGAAATGCTGGCGCCGCTGCTGTATCCCCAAATGGACAATGTCCTGGATTACGCTTCCGAAAGCACGCTGTTTGTGCTGTCCGAACCTTCGGAACTGGAGAAATCCGCCACGGCATTTCATGATCGTACCGTACGGCATTACATGACCAGCCGCAGTAACGGCGTTTTGTGTGTGGAGCCTCAGAGTCTCTATGAAGCCTGGTCGGATATTTTCCCGCAAGTCCTCTCGCGTTTTCCCATAACGTTCAAGCAGGTAGCCTTGCCGATCCAGGCAAACGCCTCTGAAACCTGCCAGCGATTCTCCTTTGCGGTCGATACCAATACCGATATCCAACAGGAAATTGCAGGCAGACAGCTCGATGCAGAGCAGATTCTGCTGCCGCTGGCGCTCTGGATTCAAGAAAAAAAAGAGAACAGACTGGCAACCCTCATTGTGTGCAGCACCCGCGCCCAGGCGGAGCGAATCAACGCTTTGCTCAAGCCGTATGGTATTCTCTTGAAACTCTCGGATGGATTTCCGGATATCTCTCAGTCCAAAGGACGGGTGTATGCCTGCCTGGGGCAGATTTCCTCGGGTTTTGTCTGGCAGGATGAATCGCTGGCCATTATTTCCGAAGATGAGATATTCGGACGGAAATACCACCGCAGACGACTTCCTCCGTCTAAAGTACAGACGGAAAAGCTACTGTTCGGAGAATTGAAAAAAGGTGATCTGGTGGTTCACAGTGAACACGGTATCGGCCAGTATGACGGGCTGGTCAAGCTGGAGGTGGACGGCGCATCCAGCGATTTTCTGCTGATTGAATACCGGGACGGCGACAGACTCTATCTGCCGGTCGTCCGGATGAACATGGTTCAGAAATATCTGGGTGTTGAAGGGCTTGCGCCGGTTTTAGACAAGATGGGAGGCAAATCCTGGGATAGGGTCAAACGGCAGGTGAAGCAGTCTGTTGAGAAAATCGCCGGTGAACTGCTCAAACTGTACGCCACGCGGAAAGTGGCGCCGGGCATACAATATCAGAGTATTGACAGCTATTTCAGAGATTTTGAAGCCAGCTTCGCCTACGAAGAGACGCCGGATCAGCTTCGTGCTATTGACGATGTGCTTCAGGACATGCAGTCTCCTACTCCCATGGACAGGCTGGTATGCGGAGACGTTGGATACGGAAAAACAGAGGTGGCGCTCAGAGCTTCGTTTCTGGCCGTCAACAACAGCAAACAGGTGGCGGTACTGGTGCCCACCACGATTCTGGCTGAGCAGCATTTCACCACGTTTACCGAGCGATTCAAGCGGCATCCGGTCAAAGTCGCCTGCCTGAACCGGTTTCGAAAAGCATCGGAACAAAAGCGCATCATCGAAGAGCTGAAAACCGGCGTTGTTGACGTTGTCATCGGGACGCACCGGTTGCTTCAAAAAGATGTCAGCTTCAAAGATCTGGGGCTGATCATTCTGGACGAAGAACAGCGCTTCGGTGTTACCCATAAGGAAAAATTGAAAAAATTCAAACAGAATGTGGATGTTCTGGCGCTGACGGCCACCCCCATTCCCCGAACGCTTCATATGTCCATGATGGGCGTGCGGGATATCAGTATCATATCCACTCCTCCGGAACAGCGACAGCCTATTGTCACCTGTGTTTGCGAATTTGATGACGCTCTGGTGGCGGAAGCCATCCGGAAAGAACTGGCGCGCAGGGGGCAGATATATTTTGTTCATAACAATATTCATACCATATGGTCTATGGCCGATCACCTGAAACAACTGGTTCCGGAAGTCCGGATGGATGTCGCCCACGGCCGCATGAACGAAAGCGAACTGGAGGCGGTCATGCTGCGGTTTACCCGGAACGAGCTGGATATGCTGGTCTGCACCACCATTATCGAATCCGGCCTTGATATTCCTTCCGCCAACACCATGCTTGTCAATCGCGCTGATAAATTCGGACTGTCCCAGATGTACCAGTTGCGAGGCAGGGTAGGGCGCTCCAGTGAACAGGCGTACGCTTATCTGTTTATACCGTCTGAAAATTCAATAAATCCGGATGCGATCCGGCGTCTGAAGGTACTGATGGAATACAGCGATCTGGGGTCGGGATTCCAGATCGCCATGAGTGACCTTAAAATCAGGGGCGGTGGCACCATTCTGGGGGCATCCCAGTCGGGTCATATTGCTGCGGTCGGCTACGACATGTTTTTAAAGCTGATGGAAGAAGCCATGTCTGAAATCAAGGGCGAGCCTGTTCAGGAAAGACTTGAGCCGGACATTCAGATCAGCATGAGCGCTTACATTCCTGAAACCTATATCCCGGATATCGATCAGCGGCTTGTGACATACCGGCGTCTGGCAAAGATGACCAGTCTTGCAGAGCTTTCTGATTATAAAAAGGAAATGATAGACCGTTTCGGAAAACTTCCAGATGAGGCCGCTACCCTGCTGCTTAAAATCATGCTCAAGATTTTGTGCGTGGCTGCCGGCGTCAAACGACTGGATTTAAACGGCCAGCAGCTTCATCTCAGATTTTCCGAAGTCCATCAGAAAAATCCGTTCGGCATTGTGGATATGGTCGTATCTGCAAATGGCCAGTTTGAATTCACGCCAGATCACGTTTTCAAGGCCCATCTTTTCAGACGAAGTCCCAGTGGTCTGCTGTCTGAAACCAAAAACATCTTGAAAGAGATCGGACAGCGTGTTAACAATTTATAATTATGCAACGAATGACATCCTAAAACCATATCAGGGAGCAGAAAAAAACGCTCATGACCCAAACCCAACTTATTAAGCCCGTGATAGCCCTGTGGATGACAGCCATTGTCATGACGATATTCACACCTGTCATGGCTTCGGCTGGCGACGTTCAGGTTATTGACCGCATTGTGGCCATCGTCAATAACGACGTCATATCTCTGGACGACCTCAATACCCGTTTAAAACCGTATCTGGAAAAAATCAAATCCATGGGATATCCTCCCGATAAAGAGCGCCAGATGGTTTTTAAGGTCCGTGATGAAATCCTGGGACAACTCATCGACCAGAAATTGACGGATCAGGAAATTGCGAAAAACAAGATCACCGTTTCGGATACGGAAGTGGACAGCGCCATTGAGCGAGTCAAAAAATCCAGTTCCTACACGGATGAAGATTTGCGTAAAGCACTTGCCAAAGACGGCATGACGATGGCGGCATATCGCAAGGGTGTCAAAGAGCAACTGCTGAGAGCGGCTCTGATCAACCGGGAAATCAAATCCAAAGTGGTTGTCACCAAAGAAGATATCAAGGCGTATTATGCGTCTCATCCGGAGCTTCACGATCTTGACGACAAGTATCATCTTCAGAACATTTATGTGGTATATCCCGAAAATATGGACGCCGGATTGCGGGGGCAATACCAGAGAAAAATGGAGGATATTCTCAAAGAACTGAAAGCCGGTAAATCTCTGGATGAGGTACTCAAAGCGTCTTCCGGCGGTCAGATCGCCGTGAAGGGAGGGGATCTGGGTTCTTTCACCCTGACCAGCCTTAATCCTAAAATCCGGGATGCTCTCAAGACGATGAAGCCCGGCGATTATTCCGGAATCATCGAAACCGATCAGGGATGTCAGATCATACAGCTCAAGGACATTGCCAAGGCGGCTTCCGGAGAAGCGCTGGATGCAGCCAATGCCGATGTTGAAAACAAACTGTACAAAGAGATGCTTGATAAAAAATTTGTGCAGTGGCTTGACGATTTGCGTTCAAAATCCACCATTAAAATCATTCAATAGCGTCTGGTGGGCAAGGCTCCTTTTTTGACCACAGCGGCAGTATTGCTGAAACGCATCGATTTTGGCGACGATGATCTGATCCTGACATATTTTACACGCGCCAGGGGCAAGCTTTCAGTAATCGCCAAATCCGCCAGAAAAAGCCGGAAACGTTTCTGCGGCATGCTGGACCTTTTTTCAGAGTCCAATGTGGTTTGTATTTACGGCCGAGGGCGTTTGCCGGTGCTTCAGGAAGCATCTCTGCTACATCCTTTCAGCGACATTCGATCCAGTTTTATGAAAACCGCGTACGTCAGTTATCTTGCAGAAATCCTCTATCACTGGATGGAACCGGAAGCCGCGCAAATACAGGTGTTTGATCTGCTGCATCAGGTGCTGGAGAGGATAGACCGAAATTTAATGCCGGATGAACTTCTCAGTATCGTGTTTCAGATGAGACTGCTGCACATTTCCGGATTGTCGCCGCTGCTGGACAGATGCTGCCGGTGCCACGTCGATATGGATGCGCTGAAAGAATGTCGGGTCGGGGTGAATTTGGTCCGGGGGGGCGTTCTTTGTAAGGCCTGCAGCCGGGAAAATCCTCCCGAACTTTATCTGTCCAAGGGCGATATCAAACTGCTGCAATGGCTGGGAGGCGGAGACTGGAATAAAATTGCCAGAATTCGTTTTTCTCCGGAGTTTCTCCGGGATGCGCTGCATTTTCTGGAAGTATTCGTGCCGTATCATCTCGGCAAGGAACCCAGGAGCCTTGCAGTGCTGCGTCAGTTTCGCAGCGAGCGGATATAAGATGTAATGATCACAAGGAATTATCATGAATGTAAGATGCGAAGCAGTTGCGGAGAGGTTTTCCGATGACGATGGTTGAATTTTTTCCATGCCTTCGATATGCTGAAGCCTGTTATATCATATCATGTATGACTTTCATACCAATGGATGCCCATGACCGAACCTTATCATAAAATTCTGAAATCCGCCGCTATTGAAGCATCGGCGCCCTGCCGAATCGACATGGGCGGAACGCTTGATATCAAGACCTTTCATCTGCCGTTAAGACGCATGTCACCCTGCACCGTGAACATTGCTATCCGTCTGAGAACACGGGTTCGTATTTCTCCCTGGCGTGCAGGGCAGATAAAAATAAGCTCGGCAGGGTTTGACAGCATCACGCTTCAGTCGGATGTGCTGTCTTTCAATAACCCCCTGGGGCTGATGTTTGCTATCGCCGATTATTTCGGCGTCAGCGGCATACATATCCAGATCGAATCCGCATCGCCGCCGCGAAGCGCTCTGGGGGGCTCATCTGCTGCGGGGGTAGCACTGGTGGCGGCGCTTTCGACGCTTTTTGAAAAAACCGGAGCAAAACCTTTGACCCGGCGCCAGATCGTGTGGACAGCCCATGCCATTGAAGAAAGCGTGGCCGGCGTTCCCTGCGGATTGCAGGATCAATTGGCTGCGGTTTATGGAGGTGTGAACGCCTGGTACTGGAAGGATGCGCTCAGCCCCGGCGGATTTTACAGAAAGAGCCTTGTCCGGAAGTCTGAATGCAATGATTTCGCCCGGCATATTCTGGCCGCCTACAGCGGGGTTCCCCACGAGTCCAAAAACATCAATGGCCGGTGGGTGGAACAGTTTCTTGCGGGATATACCCGTCAGTTGTGGGAGGGGATCGTCATAGATTCCAGGCGGTTTGCCGATGCGCTTGTTTCCCGCCAATACCGGGTTGCCGGTAACATCATGAACACGGAAACCGCCGCCCGACAGCAAATGACGCCGGATGTTCTGAACGCCGCCGGCAAGCGCCTGGTTCAGGCGGCCAAAGCCCGCAACTGCGGCGCCAGATTTACCGGCGCCGGGGGCGGCGGCTGCATCTGGGCTATGGGGGATTCTGATGACATTGATCGGCTTCGCGAAGACTGGCGGAAAATGGTGGCCGAAATCCCTGAAGGCTGTCTGCTGGATGCGGGTATAGACACCGATGGGTTACAGGTGACGTCGCTGTGAGTGCGCAGGATACTTCCTTTTTTACAAGATCATCACTTTTATTTATTAATGAGGATAACAATGAACTTTCAGGATGTGATACTGACGTTGCAGAAGTTCTGGGGCGCCAAAGGCTGTGTGCTGGTTCAACCCTTCGATCTTCAGGTGGGCGCCGGAACCTTTCACCCTTTTACGCTGTTAAAGGCCCTGGGGCCTGAGCCCTGGAATGTCGCCTATGTGCAGCCTTCCAGAAGGCCGACGGACGGCCGTTACGGAGAAAATCCCAATCGTCTTCAGCATTATTATCAGTTTCAGACGCTTCTGAAACCTTCACCGTTGGATGTTCAGGAGCAATATCTCCAGAGTCTCAGAGCGCTCGGTATTGACCCGCTGGCTCATGACATCCGGTTTGTCGAGGATGACTGGGAATCTCCCACCCTGGGTGCGTCCGGTCTGGGATGGGAAGTCTGGCTGGACGGTATGGAGGTCACCCAGTTCACCTATTTTCAGATTGCCGGCAGTATTGAGCTGCATCCCATATCGGTTGAACTGACATATGGGCTTGAGCGCATCGCCATGTATCTTCAGGGCGTGGACAATGTCTATGACCTCAAATGGAACCAGGATATCACCTATGGGCAGGTGTATCACCAGCAGGAAGTAGAGCAGTCCACCTATAATTTCGAGGTTGCGGATGTGGATATGCTTTTTTCTTTTTTCAATCAGTATGAAGCCGAATCCAGACGGGTTATCGAACAGTCTCTGGTGCTTCCCGCCTACGAATACTGTCTGAAGTGCTCTCACACGTTCAATCTTCTGGATGCCAGAGGCGCCATCAGTGTCACGGAACGCACCGGTTATATCACCCGGATCCGCAATCTGGCCAGAGCCTGTGCAGAGGCATATCTGAAACAGCGGGAGTCTTTGGGGTTTCCCCTCCTGACAGCGAAAAAATGACGGACGACGCATGACGGAAACGGATACCCGTCTTCCAATTTTTTAGATAAAATGAGGTACATATGGATACTGTTTTACTCGAAATCGGATCTGAAGAAATTCCTGCAGGCTATATCGAACCCGCACTGACGTTTTTGTCGTCAAGCCTGGCGCAAAAGCTGGATGACGCCCGTATCGCTCATGGAAAAACCCGGAAATACGGAACCCCGAAACGGCTTGCGGTGGAAATCGAGAATGTCGGGCCCAAACAGGCGCTGCTGGAAACAGAAGTTCTGGGGCCTCCGGCCAAGGTAGGATATGACGGGAATGGAAAGCCGACCGTGGCCGCCGAAAAATTCGCCGAAAAAGTGCATCTGCCGCTGAATGAGATCCGCATCAAAGAAACCCCCAAGGGGAAATATCTGTGCGCCAGCGTCGTCGAAAAAGGGCAGAGTACCGTCGATATTCTGAAAATGCTGCTTCCGGATCTGATTCAGTCTATACCGTTTCCCAAAACCATGAAATGGGCGGATCAGAAGGTTCAGTTTGCCAGACCCATCCATTCCATTCTGGCGCTATATGGCGGCAAGGTGATTTCATTTGATGTGGGAAATATCGCCAGCAGCCGTTACACATCAGGCCATCGTTTCATGGCGCCCGACAAAATCAGAATCGGTGAACCGTCCGAATACGAGGATGCGCTGCATCAGGCGCAGGTTGTGGCGGATATGGATGAACGCCGGAAGATGGTGCTTAAGGAGATATCCAGAGCCGCCAAGCACCTGGGCGGCAAAGTGCTGCCTGATGACGAGCTGGTGGATATCGTTACCAATCTGGTGGAATACCCGGCGGCCATTGCCGGAGAATTCGACAGGGCTTTTCTGGAGCTTCCGGACAAGGTGCTGATCACCTCCATGCGCGAACACCAGAAATACTTTGCTGTGACAGACATCAACGGCAAACTCATGCCGTGTTTTATCGCCGTCAACAACACCCGCGCCAGCGATATGGCGATCGTGGCCAAAGGGCATGAACGCGTGTTGAGAGCCAGACTCAATGACGCCCGTTTTTTTTATCGGGCGGATCTGGAGACGCCGCTGGATACCTGTGTGGAGCGGCTGAAAGGGGTGCTGTTTCAGGCAAAACTGGGGTCGGTCTATGACAAAACCCTTCGGGTTCAGAAACTGGCGGAATTTATCGCCGCTGAAGCCGGGCTGGATTCACAGGCCGTTTCGATGGCATCCCGCGCCGCACGGCTTTGCAAGGCGGATCTTGTCACCCAGATGGTAGTGGAATTTCCAAAGCTTCAGGGAGCGATGGGCATGGTCTATGCCGCCAAATCCGGCGAGCCTGAAGCCGTATCCACAGCAATCGAAGAGCATTACCGGCCTGCGTATTCCGGAGGTCCGCTTCCCGAAACCGCCATCGGCGCCGTTTTGAGCATTGCAGACAAGGTGGACAGCCTGTGCGGCTGTTTCAGCATCGGACTGACCCCGACCGGCGCATCCGATCCCTACGCGCTTCGTCGGCAGGCCATCGGAATTATCCAGATCATGCTGAATCAGAAGTTCATGTTTCCCTTGTCCCGGATTCTGGAAACCAGTCTGAAACTCTATGATCGGTTTGACGCGCCTCATATCGCGGATACAACCACGCTGGTTCAGGAATTTTTACTGAACCGCATGTCGTTTCTCCTGGTGGAACAAGGATTTGCCAAAGACAGCGTCGCCGCAGTGTTGAGCGCTGCATCCGAACCTGTCCCCGATGTCTGGAACCGGGTAAGCGCACTGGAAGCCCTGAAATCAGCACCGGATTTCGAACCGCTGGCTACAGCTTTCAAACGGGTTGTGAACATCATCCGCAAATCCGATGTTCAGGGGACAGCATCGCTGAAAGTGGATATTGCCTTATTTCAGGATGCCAGCGAATCAACCCTGTATAAGGCTTTCCAGCAAGTCAGGGAGAAGGTGGACAACGCTATGCGCCGAAGTGATTTTTCCGAGGCGCTGCGTGCTATCGCGTCCCTGAGAAATCCGGTGGATGCGTTTTTCGATGCGGTGCTGGTGATGGCGGATGATCCTGCGGTTCGCAGCAACCGTCTGGCGCTTCTGGCCGGCATTGCATCCATGTTTGATTCCATCGCCGATTTTACCAGAATATCCATTTGAATCGATAGGTTATTATTGATGATCTCGTAAACGGGCATGGCGGTATCCGCCGCCCCCACCATTTTGCAGAGGAGTTTTGAATGGCGTTTGATCCTGACAAAGACAAGGTTTTAAAAGCCTGGAAATGTGAAGAAACCGGGCTGATCGTTTCTATCAATCAGTATGACAAGGGACAGCCCAAGCTTCAGATCGGGCCCCGTATCCTGAACAAGAAGGAAGGCGGACAGCGGACGCCTGTAAAAGCCGGGCGTCTGACCATGGAAGATATCATGTGGCTTTACGACAACATTGATGAAATCAAGGATGAAATGGCGGCAAGAGTCAATCCGGAATGATCTCATGAAAGGTATTGTTCAACCCGTCGTTACTGCCGGAACTCCGCGTTTGCCATCTCGCGGGGTTTTGGCCGCTACCCGTTCGGACATGCAGCCTCTGGCGGCAGCGCTCCATCTGGCGGATGTTCATCCCAGAGCGCTTTATATGAGCCAGTTGTACGCTGCTGACGAAATTTTTCTGGCAGGTCCCTTCGTGGGCGCCCCCAGCGCCGTAATGATTCTGGAAAATCTGGCCGCGTGGGGGGGCAGAGAATTTATCTTCATGGGCTGGTGCGGCGCTATATCGCCGCAAATTCATATCGGTGATATACTGGTTCCGGCCCTGGCATGGATCGATGAAGGCACATCTCCCTCCTATCTGCCATTTCCTGCAGACAGCTCGCGTCCCTGCCTTTCGCTGACGGGCCGCATTCAGCAGGCATTAAACGCTGCATCCCTGCCATTTCATCAAGGCGCTGTGTGGACAACAGACGCCATTTTCCGTGAAACGCCTGAAAAAGTACAGCACTATCAGGGTAAGGGCGCTTTGGCCGTCGAAATGGAGCTTTCCGCCCTGTTTACGGTTGCCGAATATCTGAAGGTCAGGATCGCTGCTGTTCTGGTAGTGTCTGATGATCTTTCCAGTCTCACCTGGAAGCCGGGATTCAAGGAAAAAACATTTATTGAAAACCGGAAGCAAGTGGCGCGCTGTATCCATACCATCGTGAAAAGTCCTCTTCTCACCGGGGACTATTGATATGGTCCATCATATCCAGCGTGACGGTCTGTATCCTGTCGTCCGATTGCAGACGCTTTCTCAGCGTAAGGAGATTGACAGTCGTTCCTGAGGGTATTTCATAGAAAGCGGTTGACATGGCGGCGTTGATAAAAGAAAGCGTGAGGTGGTAGTCTCTGGCGATGGTTTCAGCGTTCTGCATATCTTTCAGTTCCAGAAAGAGTCTGCCAGTAAGAATTCCGATGGAATGGGTCTGCGTGTTGAGAACAACCGGATATGTCTGAATGCTTTCGGACGAGCCGGAACCGGCAACAGCGGCTTCGGTGGCAGGCGATTGCTTGTAAATCAGAAAAGGGCCTTTTTGTTCCACAAAAGCCCCGTTGGCTGAGGCTGCCTGAAGCGTTGCCGTTTCGGCTGCATTTGCCGTTCCGGTGGATTTTTCGGCGCCGAGCGTCGGCAGCCAGGTATAAGTCGCTCCGTCGTTGTCAAAGGTGTCTCCCTTGGGGAGCGAAGAGATAAAAGCGTTTCGTTCCTGAATGGGATCGAGACTCCATCCGGATTTCGGAATCAGGACAGCCATCGCGCACAATAACAGCATTGCCATCCACATACCCGTTCCCCTCTTGCCAATACCACTGACTTTTCTGATGTCTTTCGATGCTGTATTCATTTGTCACCTGTTAATATCCGAGTATGCGAAGATTGAATAATTTCAGGGAGCCTGTGTTTCCCGGCCAACAGTCCACGACTTTGAGCGTCCAGGTTCCCTTGCTTTTTTCACCGAAAAAGGCGTTGCTTGCCAAAAGCACCCCGTTTGTGGCATTCAGTCCGGTTTGTACGGCGCTTCCGATGTTGAGCAGGATGCTTCGGGCGCCGCTCGGCGACGTGATTTCGATGCCTACTTCACGGGTATCGGGATGATCTGTGGCAACCATCACCATGAGATTTTCAATGGTCATGTCATCCGCCACATCGATGGTTTTAGATACGCCCGCAGCGCTGTTGTCCGGAATTGCCACCGGATCAAACGCCGCGCCATAAATCTTGTCGCTGAGAGCCGGCAGACTATTCGCCTGATAGGTTCTGGCCAGAGCGACGGCCGCATCCACATCGATTGCGCCAAACCCGTACCAGTTATGAAAATGAAATCCGGCGGCGTTGGTAATCCAGCCCTGGCTGGCAATATAATCGCTTCCGTTGATATTGACGGTGACAAGCGCTCCGGGTGAATCAGGATCGTTTTTCCTTGCAGTTTTGGCGAGGATATACTTGACATCGCGCCGGGTGAGGTTCGGATTTGCCTGAAGTATCAGCGCAATGGCGCCGGATGCGGCGGGCGCCGCAGCGGACGTGCCATCGAACGCGCTGGTATAGTTGCAGTTCGGGTTATATGTGGCATCTCCGGTTTCAAATGAATTGGAAGGATCTGTCAGATTTTTCTGGCTGTATCCTTTGTCGCACCCGCTCCGGTCGGTTGTCAGAATGCCAGGGGAAGTTTTGCCGCTTTCACCGCCGGGCGCGCACACCCACAGGTTCGATCCTGCCGTCGAATAAGACGCTCTGACGCCGTTTGCGTTGTAAGCGCCAACGGTGATCACTTCCGGACGGGATTGTTCTTCCTCTGCATCGGCATTCTGGCAGGTGAGATCGCTCCTGCCGTATTTCTGCTTATCAGTGCAGCGATAGGTGTAACTGGTCTGTCCAGACTTGATCTCCATATCCTGGAAACCATTGCCGGATGATTTGACATAAATGGCGCCCTTACCGCCGCGAAGCGTCGATGACACTTTTTCGTAAAAGTTTCGCATGGAATCTGACAGCGCCGTGTAGGAAAGACCGTCATCTCCATAGCTCATATTGAAAATATCCACGTTCTGAGACCGGGCGTTTCCTCCCAACGATTCAATAGCGTTTTGCTCTGTTTGGGCTTCCAGATAATTGAATCCTTTAAGCGACGTGTTCGGTGCGACCCCGCGACCCCCGACGCCGTTCATGGCGACTGCTGCGGCGATTCCGGCTACGCTGGTACCGTGATCGCCATCCGTCTTGCTGTAAGCGGGGTCCGTGGTGCCATTCAGAAAGTTGTAAGAGCCGTTGGGAATGACGTTGGCCTTGAGATCTTCATGGGCGATTTCAAGACCGTAATCGACAATGGCCATGATGATTCCCGCTCCGGTCAACCGGCTGGCCATGGCCTGCGTCATGTGAAGATCTTCTCCGGGGGTTCCGGCCCCTGTGGAAAACGTGGTCTGGCCTGTGTTGCTGATATGCCACTGAAAGGGAAACAGCGGATCGCCTGATGTTCCGGCAAAAGTCGTCGTATCCATTTTCCAGGTCAGATCCGGAACATAATTGAGAGTGAAGCTATAGTTGTAATTCATGAAATCCGCACAACATACCTTGATTGCCAGATCGCTGCCCACCGGAATACAGTTTGAAGCGCCGGATGGCGCCTGTTTGAACGTGGAGGTATCCATTTTCCACAAAAAATTCGATCCATCCTGAGAAAAATTGAGCTTGAAGGTATAAGCGATACCCTGATATTCCACACAGGGGGTCATGCTCAAGTCGCTGTTTAGCAGAATACACCCCGTACTGCATGCGGCAAAAGAAGAGGATGAATGGCCGATCATTAAAACCGACAGCAGAACAAAGACTTTAAGAATGTGTGGCTTCATAAGTTCGTTCCTTGTGTTTCAAAAATTCGGATGGGAATCTGGATACAACGGCAAGACAGGATGGCTATCGCAGTGATAGATGATCGCCTTTACGAAGATTCTTCCATAATGTCAAGTCATATTTTACGAAGCCATCATTGTTATTTCAGAAATTAATCCGTTCGGAGTTATCACGACATCGCCCCTGAACTCTGCCGGAGCAAATTCGATTATTTCGACGCCGGGTTTCTGACGTCCACCAAATAGAAGCAAAAATCTGAAAAATGTTCTGGAAATTGCCCTGGAAAACGGATATACGCTGATTTCGAGCTGGAAAATTTCGTGCTTGCCGTACGCTGCAATGACGAAGGATGCAGTACAACGCAGCATGCAGACTTTTTACGAAGCCGTCAATTTTGATGCCTTCGTAAAAAGTCGATTTTCGGACGGCTTTGTAAAATGTTCGCAGGCAAGGCGTGCAAATCCTGAGGAATGAAGCGTACTTGTCGTACGCTGCAATGACGAAGGATGCAGCACAACGCAGCATGCGGACTTTTTACGAAGCCGTCAATCTTACTTTGAAGGCAGTTACATGAAACGCGTCAATTTCTTGATATGTATTGCTATTGCTGTGGTATGCGTCAGCTTCTGGGCGCTGATAAACCGTCCGGAGCAGGAACCGCCCTGGCCTTCCCGCATCCAGGGTTTTTCTTTTTCGCCGTTCCGGGAAGGGGAAAGCTCAATTACCGGTCCTTATCCCACCGAAACGGAGATCGATGCGGATCTGGCGCTGCTGTCCAATAAAACCTATGCGGTGCGTACTTATTCCGTTCAGGGCACATTGGCCAAGATTCCTGCTATGGCCCGAAAATACAAGCTGAATGTAGCGCTGGGTGCATGGATCAGCAAGGATATGGAAAGAAACGAGGCGGAAGTCACATCGGTCATCCAGCTGGCCTGTGAAAACTGGCGCAACGTGGTACGCGTGGTTGTGGGCAACGAGTCCCTGTTACGCAACGACGTCACTGTGGAACAGATCACAGGTTATCTCGACAGGGTAAGGGCTGGCATCCGTGCTGCGGGTATCACAACGCCGGTCAGCACCGCCGAACCATGGCATGTTTGGTTCAAGCATCCGGAGCTTGGCGAGCATGTGGACTATGTCGCCACTCATATGCTGCCTTATTGGGAAGGCATTCCGCTGGACCATGCCGTGGATTATGTGGTGGAGCATGTCAATCTGCTGAAGGAAACGTTTCCGGACAAGCCCATCGTTATTACCGAAGTAGGCTGGCCCAGTAACGGTCGTACCCGTCATCTGGCAGTTGCATCGCCGGCTGCGGAAGCGACGTTTCTAAGGCGTTTTCTGGCGCGGGCGGAACAGGAAAAATACATTTACTACGTCATGGAAGCCTTCGATCAGCCCTGGAAAGCCGCTTCCGAAGGTGCGGTAGGCGCGTACTGGGGCGTCTATGACGTGAACCGCCATCCCAAATTCGCCTTCACCTCTCCTGTCGTAAATATTCCGCAATGGCGGTCACTGGCCGCCATATCGGTGGGAATCGCTATCATCACTTTTACGCTGCTGCTGATTGACAGCCAGACCCTCCAAAAGCGGGGCCGCAGCTTTCTGGCGCTCATTGCTTTTGGCGCGGCGACCGCCGGCGTGTGGATTGTTTACAGCTATTCCCGTCAGTATCTGACGGTTTCCACCGTGCTTGTCGGACTGCTGATGGTCATCGGCATGATCGGCGTCGTGACGGTTCTGCTGGCCGAAGCCCACGAATGGGCGGAAGCCATCTGGGTAAGCCGCTGGCGTCGGCCCTTTACCCCGGTTTTGATTCCTGACGAGGATATGCCGATGGTGTCGGTTCATGTACCGGCGTACAACGAACCTCCGGACATGCTGATCGAAACCCTCAATGCGCTGGCGGCGCTGGATTATCCGCGTTTTGAAGTGCTGGTTATTGACAACAATACCCATGACCCGAATGTCTGGCAGCCGGTTCAGGCGCACTGTGAAAAGTTAGGCGGCCGGTTCCGTTTTTTTCACGTGGATCCGCTGGCAGGGTTCAAGGCGGGCGCGCTCAATTTCGCCATGGCCCATACGGCTGCCGAAGCGTCTGTGATAGCGGTTATCGACAGCGATTATATTGTGGCGCCCAACTGGCTGCGGGATCTGGCTACACAGTTTGTCAAATCTTCCGTGGCCATTGTTCAGGCGCCGCAGGATTACCGCGATGACAGCGACAATATGTTCAAGGCCATGTGTTATGCTGAATACAGAGGATTCTTTTATATCGGCATGATAACCCGCAACGAGCGTAACGCCATCATCCAGCATGGCACGATGACCATGGTGCGCAAATCCGTGCTGGAGGAGGTCGGAGGATGGGCTGAATGGTGCATCACCGAAGATGCGGAACTGGGGCTGAAAATTTTCGAAAAAGGATATGAAGCCGTCTATATCGCTCAGAGCTACGGCAAAGGCGTTATGCCCGACACCTTTATCGACTTTAAAAAGCAGCGGTTCCGCTGGGCTTACGGAGCGGTGCGGATCATGCGCCATCACGCCCGTACGCTGCTTTTGCCTGGTGGTTCCCGATTGACATGGGGGCAGCGCTATCACTTTATCGCCGGATGGATTCCCTGGATGGCCGACAGTATCAATCTGCTGTTTACACTGGCGGCGCTGGCCTGGTCCATACTTATGTGCATGATGCCGCTGAAATTCGACCCGCCGCTGGTGATACTGTCTGTGATGCCGATGTCGCTTTTCATCTTCAAGGCGGCGAAAATGGTCTATTTATACCGCAACCGCGTCAAGGCCAATATCACGCAGACACTGGCTTCCGCTTTGGCCGGGCTGTCTTTGTCCCATATTATTGCCAAAGCCATCCTTCAGGGTTTTTTCACACGGGGCGTTCCTTTTTTCCGGACGCCGAAGCTGGCCAGTTCCCATGCACTGTTTCATGCGCTGCAATCCGCACGGGAAGAAGGGCTGATCGCCCTGTCTCTATGGCTGTCCGTATTCGCCATAACGATCCGTCAGGGGACGGACACCCCGGATGAACTCATGTGGATCATGGTGCTGGTCATACAATCCATTCCGTATCTGGCAGCCGTGGTTATGGCGGTCATCAGCGGTTTTTCCAGGGTGCCGGCCCGCATCATCGGGCAGATGACGGAAACGCCTTCCGTGATTCAGGAGCCCAAGCCAACTGAAGGCTGATATCTTAAAGAAAGTTGCCGGCCTGTGTGATGTTGGCTTGGGATATAGACATTATCCTGTATGTCGTTTTATGGGAGTAACCAACTGACTCAAGGACGCATCATATCCTGAAAAAAGATTCATCAAATTCCGGTTTGCCTTCATAACGACTCATAAAAAGGCCGGGGAGGGCATCCATATTGTCGAACAAACCCGCGTCCACATCGATGCCGGCCTGATGCAGTGCTTTCACGATGTCGGCAAGCTTTGGCGGGCATCCTTTTACGGCGATGAGTTCCTGGATATCCGGATTATCCTTGTTGGCTTTATACATACATTTACCCAGCAGGATGGTTTTTTTCATGCCGGGCGTCGGCTTCATGAATTTTCCGGTCAGAATCTCCACCTGATCCCAGGGCTGGCCTTTCCAGGCATACCGTATGGCAGTCAGGACCAGGCCATTGATGCTGGAGCAATAGGTGCACATGGAAAGATCGTATTTGCGGTAGGATAATCCCTGAATTCCCATTTTGGCCAGAGGCATGGGCAAGGAATTCATCGGGTCTTCAGAATACTGAAAGTCGTATTCATGACGGGATGTCACAGAAGCCAGCGGCTCTCCGACAATGGATATGGCTGATACATCTGCCGGAATTCCTTTCCTGGAAGCCGCACTTACCAGATAAGGCACATCAGCCGGTGAATGCCCCAGCGCCGCCGCTGCCGTCATATCCGCAGCCAGAACATCCGATGAGGCGATGAGGATATTGCTTCTTCGCATCTTGCCATCGAATCCGGGTCCGCGTTCATTGGTGAATATGCCGTCAATGAGGGTGAACATGGGAGGAAGCGGTTCGGCCAGACGTGCAACCATAGTATTGAGATTCATGCCTGGATCCATGCTGTGGCATTTTCTTCGGGATGCGATGTCTATGGTGCCTTTCAGGTTTTTAATTCCCAGACTGACAACAGTCTGGTTGTGGGTTTTCATCACCGGAAGGTTGACCACAAAATCGCAGTTCAGTATTTCGGTGCTGTAGCTCAACTGGATACCGTCCCCCAGATCCCTTTTTTCAAACGGACATTCCCAAAGATTGACAAAATTGACGCCGTAGCGCTGTTTCAATGTCTCATATCCGAGAGATTGGAATGCATGGGCGGCTGTCTGCTTATCCTTGGGATCCGTGACGATAATGCCTTCTCCGATGGTAATTTGTTCAACGCCTCTTTCTTTCAGCAGAATCACCATATCCTCGACGACTCGGGATGTTGTAATGACCCCCCACTTGGGAAAGGGAACGGTGCGCGTCCAGAAAACGATATTGGGTTTGATAAATACCCTTGCATGAGGAGGAAGATGATCCAGGCCGCTGGAAAGCTCAACGGCTTTCCGGACGGACTCCTGCGGGGTTTCATAACGAACGATTGCAACACAAGGTTTCATGGCACGATAATCTCCTGTTTGATTGTATCCGGGGCAGCTTCGAGTCACTCCGGACTTTTGTTTTTTTCTCCCGGACGTTTGTCACACGAGAGGGAAATAACCGCAACGACTTTTGATGCTCTCGTAAAAAGTCGAATTTCGGACGGCTTTGTAAAAAGTTCGCAGGCAAGGCGCGCAAATCCTGAGGAATGAAGCGTACTTGTGGTACGCTGCAATGACGAAGGATGCGGCGCAACGCAGCATGCGGACTTTTT
>LKPX01000037.1 GCA_001443525.1 Desulfobacteraceae bacterium RAAP-1
GATCACGCCGATTGCTATGGAAAAAGAGCTGCGGTTTGCGATTCGTGAAGGCGGCAGAACCGTAGGGGCTGGTGTCGTCAGCGAAATTCTGGCCTAAATAAAGGAGTCAGCAGGTGAGAATCATTGTAAATCTTGCATGTACTGAATGCAAAAGAAAAAATTATTCTACAACCAAAAATAAACGTACGACTCCGGACAAGCTGGAGTTCAGCAAATATTGCAGGTTCTGCCGAAAGCATACCCCGCATAAAGAAACGAAATAATCGCGATTCAATGTCTTTGTGATAATAAGTTGTGAAACAACAGGCCAGTAGCTCTAATGGTAGAGCGTCGGACTCCAAATCCGAGTGCTGGGGGTTCGAGTCCCTCCTGGCCTGCCAAACCATTTGAGAAGTAAAGCTCAAAGAACGTCAGGGGCGTCTGGCGATGTCTGCTTTGAGCTTTCGCTTTTTTAGGAGAATAATGGGACGGTTACTCAAGAAAAAAGATCCGGGCCAGAAAAAGAAAAGGGCGCCGGGAGAAGATGCGGGGCTTTCCCGGGACGGATCTGGCGCTGTCGTACCGGCGTTTGCAGGCTCAGGTGCAATTGCTGCAGCCAGAAGTGGCGGTCAGCCTAAAAACGTTTCCGCCCCCAAAAATACTGTGGGCAGTGTAGCGCTCAAAGTAAAATATGTGGATCAGACATTGCAGTTTCTCCGGGAAGTGAAGGTAGAGCTCAAGAAGGTCGTGTGGCCTTCGCGGAAGCAAACTGTGGCTTCTACAGTGGTGGTGATCGTGCTTGTATTGCTGGTGTCCTTGTTTTTAGGAATTGTTGATCTCGGACTGTCCAGTCTGATTAAAGTTGTCTTGAGTTAGGAGAGATGGAATTGTCGTTGAAATGGTACATAGTCCATGTATATTCCGGATTTGAAAATAAGGTCAAGATGTCTCTGGATGAGCGTATTGCTACCTCGGTACATCCCGAAAAGTTTGGCGAGGTTCTGGTCCCAACCGAACAGATCGTTGAGCTGGTGAAGGGAAAGCGAAAAGAGTCGTCGCGTAAATTTTATCCAGGATACATTCTCGTCAAAATGGAACTTGACGACGAAACGTGGCATATCGTCAATGATACTTCCAAGGTGACCGGGTTTCTGGGGGGTAAAGAAAAACCGACACCGCTTTCAGATGAAGAGGCCGCTCAGATACTGAATCGGATGGAGGCTGGGAAGCAAAAACCCAAACCTAAATTTTATTTTGAACCGGGCGATGAAATTCGGGTAGTGGATGGGCCTTTTTCCAATTTTAATGGAACGGTGGATGATGTCAATCCGGAGAAAGGGAAAATCAGGGTTCTGGTGAGTATTTTTGGAAGATCAACGCCCGTTGAATTGGAATTTGTCCAAGTCATCAAGTTATAAATATCAGGAGTATTGAAATACAATGGCCAAAAAGGTGATTGCGCAGATAAAATTGCAGGTTATGGCGGGAAAAGCCAATCCATCCCCCCCGATCGGTCCGGCGCTGGGGCAGCATGGGGTCAATATCATGGAGTTCTGTAAGGCGTTTAATGCCAAAACCGCCAATGATGAAGGTATGATTATACCGGCTATCATTACAGTCTATCAGGACAGGACTTTTACATTTATCACAAAGACGCCGCCAGCATCCGTGCTTTTGAAAAAAGCAGCCAAAATCGCCAAAGGTGCAGGAGATCCCAAACGGGATAAGGTCGCAAAGCTGACAATGGATCAGGTAACTGAAATTGCAAGGCAAAAGATGGTGGACTTGAATGCGAACGATCTGGATGCTGCCTGTAAAATTATCATGGGAACAGCCAGAAGCATGGGAATAGAAGTTGGCTGAAGATAAAAGGAGCGAAAAAAGAAAATGCCGAAGCGGGGTAAAAAGTATTTAGAATCACAGAAGAAGGTTGATGCAAATAAACGACACGACCTGTCTGAAGCCGTCCGGGTGGCGCTCGAATCATCTTTTGCCAAATTTGATGAAACTGTAGATGTGGCTGTGCGTCTTGGGGTGGATCCGCGTCATGCAGATCAAATGGTTCGTGGGACGGTGGTGCTTCCCAATGGATTGGGTAAGGTTGTAAAAATTCTGGTATTTGCAAAAGGCGAAAAAGAAAAAGAGGCGCTCGATGCGGGCGCTGATTTTGCCGGAAGCGATGAATTGGTTGACAAGATCAAGGAGGGCTGGACGGGTTTTGACAAAGCCGTCGCAACTCCGGATATGATGGGAACGGTCGGAAAGATCGGTAAAATACTGGGGCCCAGAGGGTTGATGCCTAATGTGAAAACGGGTACGGTCACCTTTGATGTTGCAAAAGCGATCAACGAATTGAAGGCGGGTAAAATTGATTTTCGAGTGGAAAAGGCTGGGATCGTACATGTACCCGTCGGCAAGGTTTCTTTTGGTGTCGAGAAGCTGGTTCAAAATATAACGGCGTTTCTAGAAACGATTGCCCGAATAAAACCATCGACCAGCAAAGGAACATATGTGAAAGGGATTGCGATATCCACGACGATGGGTCCGGGAGTCAAGGTCGATACAGTTTCACTGAAGGATGTTATTCGTTCCTAATCCGCAATGGATGAAGAAACACTGAAAGTTTAAGAGTTTCGATTTCTTGTAGGGGTAGTGTGTAAGTTCCTGTCCAAGACCGTAGGTGCACTGATGAGTGTTTAAGTGGCGTTGCTGGCCTACCGAGATAGGTGTTGAGATTGAAACAGAGCAGAGAAATAGCTGCGTCTCCCATATTCAATCATAATTCCATCGAACCTCAAATTGGCAATAACCTCCGGTATTTTTATAAGAGGAAGGAGGTGTATATAAACTGTGAATCTTGAAAAAAAACAGCAGATTGTTGATGAGCTTAAGGAGAATTTCTCCAAGTCTAAAATTGTTATTCTGACAGATTTTACCGGACTCGATGTGGCGACGATGAATTCACTGCGCAGGCAGCTCCGGAATGTCAATGTCGAGTACAAGGTGGTTAAAAACTCGCTGCTGGCGCGTGCGGCTGAAAACAATGATGTTGCTGTTATCAAGGACAAACTGAAAGAAGCCAGCGCCGTTGCTTATAGTTATGATGATCCGGTAGCACCTGCGAAGGTGTTGAGTGCTTTCGCGAAAGATAACGAAAAGTTCAAGATTAAGGCGGGTGTTCTTCAAGGGAAATTACTGGATAGTGATGCCATCGTAGCCTTGTCGTTGCTGCCGTCACGCGAAGCATTGCTGGGGCAGTTGCTGTCCGTTATGACGGGTGTCCCGACGGCTTTCGTAAGGGCGCTAAGCAATATTCCGCAAAAATTCCTGTATGTACTGACTGCGCTAAAAGAACAAAAAGAAAAAGCAATTACCGAGTAAGATGGGTGATGTAACAACTGGAGGGATATACCAAATGGCTGATATTACAAAAGCAGATGTTATTGATTTTATAGCGAATATGACGGTTCTGGAACTTTCTGAACTCGTAAAGGAAATGGAAGAAAAGTTTGGAGTTTCGGCTGCGGCGCCGGTGGCGATGGTTGCTGCGGCTTCCACTGAAGCGGCAGCGCCGGCTCAGGAGCAGACAGAATTCAATGTTATCCTGACTGGTTTTGGCGACAAGAAAATCCAGGTCATCAAAGAAGTCAGGGCTGTCACAGGGCTCGGCCTCAAGGAAGCCAAAGATCTGGTGGATGGCGTACCTAAACCTCTGAAAGAGGGGGTTTCCAAGGATGACGCTGCCAAAATCAAAGCTCAAATCGAAGAAGCTGGTGGCCAGGTTGAAATAAAATAGCACTGCACAATATTTCAGGGAATTTAAATGGAGATGGGATGACAGGGCTTTTGCCTTAAATCCCATTTCCGCTTTTCCGAAACCCTGAATTTGATGAACACATAAAACGTCAAAACCAGATATGGAAAGTTTAAGATCAATACGCGAAGAAGTCATTGTCAGTAAAGGGCCTGTTCAAGTACTTGGCAGTGACGAAGGATACCGCGTAATACAGATGATCAACTTTCCATGAAGCCTTTAATTTGATGGCCTCGTAACAAGTCGATTTTCAGACAGCTTCGTTAAAGTTTGCAGCAGCGCTTGAGGCAGCATACAAACTTTTGCGAAGTCGTCGAATTTGGAGCTACAATGACGGAACGGTCTTTGGCATCGAAGCGGATTAGAAAAAATTTTGGCAAAATCAGGAAAATTGTTGAGATCCCTGACTTGATAGGGATGCAGCGAGAGTCATTCCAACGTTTTCTGCAAATGGATATTCCTCCAGAAAAACGTAAGGATATTGGGCTTCAGGCAGTGTTCAATTCCGTATTCCCCATTAAGGATTTTACCGGAAGCGCTTCTCTTGAATTTGTAGATTACCGTTTTGCTGAAATTAAACATGGCGTAGATGAATGCATCCATCGGGGAATGAGCTACGAAGTTCCCGTGCGCATTACGGTTCGTCTGGTGGTGTACGATACAGACAAGGATACGGGTTCTTCCAATATTCGAGATATAAAAGAGCAGGAAGTTTATTTCGGAACAATTCCGCTGATGACCGAGAAAGGTACTTTTATTATCAACGGCACCGAGCGGGTGGTTGTCAGCCAGCTCCATCGTTCATCAGGCGTATTTTTCGATCATGACAAGGGTAAGACGCATTCCAGCGGCAAGGTCATTTATACTTCGCGCATTATACCGGTGCGTGGCTCCTGGATCGATATGGAAATTGATCCGAAAGATATTGTGTACATCCGTATCGACCGCCGCAGGAAATTTCCCGTAACGCTTTTGTTCAAGGCATTTGGATATACTCCGGAAGATCTTCTGTCTTATTTTTATGATTCTGAAAAAATTATTATCAAGTCAGATCAATATTTTAAGTCGTTTAATGAGGAATTTCTGAAGGGGCAGCGGGCAAGCCAGGATATTGTTGACGCGACAACGGGTGAAGTCATTGTAAAAAAGGGCAGAGCAATTACTCTGCGCGCTCTCAGACGCATGAAAGCGGATAATGTGGAAACGATTCCCATTACGCTTGATGAGTTGTACGGTAAAATCATTGCTGCGACGGTATATCATTCTCAAACTGGAGACGCCGTTGTAAGGGCGAATGAAAGCGTTACTGAAAACACGCTGGAGCGGTTGCATCAGGCGGGTATTACTGAATTCTCGATCCTGTATATTGACGGTTCAACAGCGAGTGACTCCATTCGGAAAACACTGTCGCTGGATAAGGTTCAATCCAGAAAAGAAGCGTTGATGGAGATTTATCGGAGGCTTCGTCCCGGAAATCCTGCAACTCCGGAAGTCGCGCAGGAATTTGTTGATCATTTGTTTTTTAAATCCGCTTTTTATGATTTATCCGGAGTGGGGCGTCTGAAAATTAATCAGAGCCTGGGGATCAACAGCAACATCGATCTGCGGATTTTGAGGAGAGAAGATATTCTGCTGACGGCCAAAACGTTGATCAGACTTCGCGATACCCAAGGAGTGGTGGACGATATCGACCATCTGGGGAACAGGCGGGTGCGGGCGGTTGGTGAACTTTTGGAAAATCAGTATCGTATCGGTCTGGTGCGCATGGAACGAGCGATCAAAGAGCGCATGGGGCTTCAGGAAATGGATGCGTTAATGCCTCATGATCTGGTGAATCCCAAACCGGTTTCCGCAGTTGTCAAGGAATTTTTTGGGACGAGCCAATTGAGCCAGTTTATGGATCAGACCAATCCGCTTTCCGAGACAACCCATAAACGCCGTCTGAGCGCTTTGGGCCCCGGAGGACTCACGCGGGAACGGGCTGGATTTGAAGTCCGCGATGTCCATCCCTCTCATTATGGACGTATCTGTCCGATTGAAACACCTGAAGGCCCCAATATTGGTCTGATCGTATCTTTGAGTACATATGCTCAGGTAAATGAATATGGTTTTATTGAAACTCCTTATCGGGTTGTAAATCAAGGAACTGTAACACCTGAAGTTCGTTTTTTGAGCGCTTTTGACGAAAAAATGCATCCGATTGCGCAGGCGAACGCAGCGCTGGATGAGAATGGACGATTTATTGAATCTGAAATTAACTCCCGGATTGCCGGTGAGTTCACGATGGAGAAACGTGAAAATATCGAACTGATGGATATTTCACCGAATCAGCTTGTCAGCGTTTCTGCCTCTCTGATTCCTTTTTTAGAGAATGACGATGCCAACCGTGCGTTGATGGGCTCCAACATGCAGCGCCAGGCAGTACCGCTGCTGGTCAGCGAAGCCCCACTGGTAGGTACCGGAATTGAAGGTGTCGTAGCCAGAGATTCAGGGGTTGCAATTGTTGTTAAGCGGGATGGTGTTGTTGAAAGTGTCGAAGCGGACCGCATTGTTATTCGCCATGACATATCGAATGAGGAAGGTTCTGAAAAACCGGTAACGATCTATAATCTCTCAAAGTTTATCCGATCCAACCAGAATACCTGCTTTAATCACCGTCCTATCGTTAAAAAAGGGCAGCGTGTCAGGGCGGGACAAATTGTGGCCGATGGACCGGCTACTGACAAAGGAGAGCTGGCGCTAGGTAAGAATGTAACCGTGGCATTCATGCCCTGGGGTGGCTATAATTTTGAAGATTCGATCCTGGTGGGAGAAAGACTGGTTCGAGAGGGAGTTTATACATCCATCCATATTGAAGAATTTGAGGTGGTATCGCGGGACACCAAACTCGGGAAAGAGGACATTACACGTGATATCCCTAATGTCGGTGATGATGCGCTAAGAAACCTGGATGAAAGCGGAATCGTAATGCTGGGGGCGGAAGTAGCGCCAGGAGATATTTTAGTAGGAAAAATTACCCCAAAAGGGGAGACGCAATTGTCTCCTGAGGAAAAGCTCCTGCGAGCCATTTTTGGTGAAAAGGCAGGGGATGTCAAAGATACCTCATTGCGTGTTCCTCCAGGAATTCAAGGGATTGTGATTGACGCCAAGATATTTTCCCGTCGTGGCGTCGATAAAGATGATCGTACACGCCAGATCGAAGATGCGGAAATCGCGCTTTTGGAACGGAACATGAAAGACGAGCTTTCGGTGATCCAGGAAGTTGTTGAGGCCAGGCTTGTCGGACTATTGAAAGGACAGATTTGCAGTACAGTTTTCAAAAAGGGTAAAAAACTCTTATTATCCAAGGGAACGCCGATTGCTGAAGCCGATATCGTTCATGTTCCTGTGGAACAGTTTGAAGGCATTGTACTGGAAAATGCGGAAGTGACCGAGCAGGTTCACCAGCTTCTGGAAAACTATCGTGGCCAGTGTGAACAGTGCCGCGCCAATTTTGAAAGACAGGCAACTCGTTTTGAAAAAGGCGATGATCTGGCGCCGGGTGTTATCAAAATGGTGAA
Organism: Desulfobacteraceae bacterium RAAP-1; assembly: GCA_001443525.1. Classification (GTDB taxonomy): domain Bacteria; phylum Desulfobacterota; class Desulfobacteria; order Desulfobacterales; family Desulfatirhabdiaceae; genus RAAP-1. Next base: position 7,354 of record LKPX01000037.1, read on the forward strand.
AGTATATGTTGCCATGAAGCGTAAACTCTCTGTTGGTGATAAAATGGCGGGGAGGCATGGCAACAAAGGGGTTGTGTCACGAATTTTACCCGAGGAAGATCTGCCGTATTTTGCGGATGGCACCCCGGTCGACATGGTGTTGAATCCGTTAGGTGTGCCTTCACGTATGAACGTAGGACAGGTGCTTGAAATTCATTTGGGGCTTGCCGCCAAAGGGCTGGGGCAACAACTGAACCGATTGATCGAACAGCAGAAGCTGACTGCGCTGAGAGAAAAATTTACAGAAATTTTTTCTTCCATATCTGAAGACGATCAACAGGTTCGTCGGAATGTATCCGCCATGAATGACGATGAACTGGCAGCATTTGCACGCCAGTTCAAAAATGGTGTACCCATGGCGACACCCGTATTTGATGGCGCCAAGGAATCCGAAATTAAAGACCTCCTTGAAGTGGCTGGGCTGGACAGATCTGCACAGTGTACACTTTATGACGGACGTACCGGAGAACCCTTCAGGGAAAAAATTACCGTAGGTGCCATGTATATGTTGAAGTTGCATCATCTGGTGGATGACAAAATACATGCCAGATCCATAGGGCCTTATTCCTTGGTGACTCAGCAGCCGCTGGGGGGCAAAGCTCAGTTCGGTGGTCAGCGGCTGGGCGAAATGGAGGTATGGGCAATGGAGGCATATGGCGCATCCCATGCCTTGCAGGAATTTCTGACCGTCAAATCGGACGATATGGCCGGTCGAACCCGCATGTATGAAAAAATCGTAAAAGGCCAGAATTCGTTGGAACCTGGCATACCGGAATCCTTTAAAGTGCTGACCAATGAACTGATGAGTTTGGGGCTGGATGTCACGCTGATTGAAGACTGAATCCGTTGAAATCAAACAAAGGTCATGGTCATCAATTAGGCTTGGTGCGGACGAACCTGTGTGTTCACCCTGCAGCAAGGTCATAAAGGCGCCTCATCTGGTTTTTCTGCTGAAACGGTGACCAAAGCACGAAAAGATGATGAGTATATGACGCAATGCTCAAGGCCGTTTTTTCGACAGGCATCGAATTTCCGGATGCACCTGTCATTGTATCAGGAAATATAAGGAGATAATTTTTGGAAACGTTATACGATTTTTTCGCAAAACCTATGGATCCTAAACGGTACAGTGGTGTTCGGGTTGCCCTGGCATCTCCGGAACAGATACTGAAATGGTCCCATGGTGAGATAAAAAAGCCAGAAACCATTAATTATCGAACATTCAAGCCGGAGCGGGACGGACTTTTTTGTGCAAAAATTTTTGGTCCGACCAAGGATTATGAGTGCAATTGCGGTAAATATAAAAGAATGAAGCATCGGGGCGTTATCTGCGAAAAATGCGGTGTTGAAGTCATTCAATCCAAGGTCCGCCGTGAACGAATGGCTCATATCGAGTTGGCATGTCCTGTTGCACATATCTGGTTTTTGAAAAGTCTTCCCAGCAAAATAGGAAATTTGTTGGATCTGACTTTGAAAAATCTGGAAAAAGTTCTGTATTTTGACAGCTACATCGTGATTGATCCTAAAGATACGACGTTAACGCGCGGTCAACTGCTCTCTGATGACAAGTATAAAGAGGCGCTTGAAAATTTCGGCTCGAAATTTGAGGTGGGCATTGGTGCAGAGGCTATCAAGATATTGCTGGACGGGCTCGATCTTCAGTCAATATATCAGCAGTTGCGTACGGAGATTCGCACCAGTAATTCCACGGCAAAACGTCAGAAGATGGCCAAACGCCTTAAAATTGTCGATGCGTTCCGGCGTTCCGGGATTGATCCAACATGGATGATCATGGATGTCATTCCGGTGCTTCCGCCGGATTTGCGACCTTTGGTGCCGCTGGAGGGGGGGCGTTTTGCAACATCGGATTTAAATGACTTGTACCGTCGGGTAATCAACCGCAACAACCGTCTGAAGCGCCTGATAGAGCTGCGTGCGCCGGATATTATCATTCGTAATGAGAAGCGTATGCTTCAGGAGGCTGTGGATGTGCTGTTTGACAATGGCCGTCATGGCCGGGTGATTACCGGCACCAACAAACGGCCTTTAAAATCTCTCAGCGATACCCTGAAAGGAAAACAGGGCCGATTCCGCCAGAATCTTCTGGGTAAACGTGTTGATTATTCCGGCAGAACGGTTATTACTGTCGGTCCGAATCTCAGGCTGCACCAATGCGGGCTTCCTAAAAAAATGGCATTGGAACTGTTCAAGCCATTTGTCTATTACCGTTTAGAGCAAAAAAATCTGGCCCAGACAGTAAAAAGCGCCAAAAAACTGGTTGAAAGCGAAGATCCGCAGGTTTGGGATACCCTCGATGAGGTGGTCAGAGAGTATCCGGTAATGCTCAATCGCGCTCCGACATTACACCGTTTGGGAATACAGGCGTTTGAGCCGACATTAATTGAAGGAAAGGCGATTCAACTGCATCCTCTGGTCTGTACCGCCTTTAACGCAGACTTTGATGGAGATCAGATGGCGGTGCATATCCCGCTTTCAGTAGAATCTCAGATCGAGGCGCGGATACTGATGCTTTCCAGTAACAATATTTTGTCTCCGGCCAATGGCAGTCCGATTATTGTCCCCAGTCAGGATATCGTATTGGGGATTTATTACATGACTCGCGGCGTTGTGGGCGCCAAAGGTGAAGGCATGACGTTTTTCGGGCCCGAAGAAGTGCGTTCTGCATATGATGCGGGAGCTGCGGCGCTCCATGCCTGGATCACGGTGCGGATACACGGAAAGCGTATCAAGACAACGGTGGGACGGGTGCTGCTGTGGGAGATCATGCCTAAAGATACCGTCATGGTGCTGCGCCGTATTATGACGGAAACGTATGAAGAAGCGGAGCGGGTCAAACAGGAATATGCCTCCGGAATACCGTTTGCTGAGCTGGTCCAAAAATATTCAAAACACCCTGACAAGGCCATCAAAGGACTTGTTGGCAAACTCCGCAGTGAAGAATTTAAAAGGGTGTTTGCGGCATCCGATGCCGAAATCGATGCACTGTTTTCTTTGAATCCTGATGATATCAGCGATATTATGACGTTTGACGATGCCTACCATATTTTTGTGGTTATTGATCGAATGCCTGAAATTCCATTTGATGTCGTGAACAATGTTATGGATAAAAAATCGCTCAAGGATCTGGTGGACTATGCCTACCGGAATCTTGGCCCCAAATCGACGGTTATTCTGGCTGACCGCGTCAAGGATATCGGATATCGTTATTCAACGGAGGCAGGGCTTTCAATCTCAATTGACGCCATGATCATCCCTGAGAAAAAATCGGAGATTCTGAAAACAGCGGAAGATAAGGTTAAGGAAATCGAAAAACAATATACGGAAGGTTTGATTACTCCCGGAGAGAAATACAATAAGGTGGTGGATATCTGGGCAAAGGCTACGGATGATGTAGCTAATGAAATGATGGAAGCCATGAAAACGGAGAAAATTGAAAAAGACGGTAAAGCTGTCGCTCAGGAAAGCATGAACCCGATTTATATGATGGCGGATTCCGGCGCCAGGGGCAGCAAGGACCAGATGCGTCAGCTTGCAGGTATGCGCGGACTGATGGCGAAACCGTCCGGCGAAATTATTGAAACACCTATCACCGCCAATTTCCGTGAAGGATTGTCCGTGCTCCAGTATTTCATTTCGACACATGGCGCACGGAAAGGTCTTGCGGATACGGCCCTGAAAACGGCCAATTCAGGCTATCTGACTCGTCGTCTGGCGGATATCGCGCAGGATTGCGTGGTCATGGAGCATGATTGCGGAACGCTCATGGGCGTGGATGTGGAACCACTGACAGAGGGCGGCGAAGTCATTCAAAGGCTGGGAGATCGTATCCTGGGGCGAGTCGCATGTGAGGATATTCTAGATCCCTATACTGATGAAGTTTTGATTACAGCCGGCACGGAGCTGGATGAGAATGCCGTTGCTGTCATTGAAAATGCGGGGCTTAAAAAAGTCCGGATACGGAGTGTATTGACCTGTAAATCTGGCCACGGGGTCTGCGCCAAATGCTACGGACGTGATCTGGCGCATGGCCGGACTGTTGAAATCGGTCAGGCCGTCGGCATATTGGCGGCGCAGTCCATTGGCGAGCCGGGGACGCAGTTGACAATGCGAACATTTCACATTGGAGGAACGGCGAATCGGCGCGTTGAGCAGGCGGATATACGTGCAAGGGTGGATGGGATCATCAAGTTCGAAGACCTGATTGTTCAGCGTAACTCAGAAGACAAAGACATTGTTATGAACCGTAAAGGCGGCGAGTTCGCAATTCTCAGCGAAGCGGGCAGAAAGATCGAACATTTTACCGTCATTTTCGGGGCGAATGTTCATGTTAAGGATGAGCAGAAAGTAAAGGCAGGCGATTTGCTGGCCACATGGGATCCATTCAGTACGCCCATCATTACGGAAGTGGATGGGGTTGTGAAGTTTGGCGATATCATGGCCAACAGAACCATGCAGGAAAAAATGGATCCTGTTACCCAAAAGTCGAGTCGCACTATTATCGAATCCAAAAATATCGATGAACGTCCACGAATTTCAATTAAAGACAAGGACGGCAAGACCGCGAAGTTGACCCGATCCAGTGGGTGGGCGCGATATATGCTCCCGGTGGATGCGATTTTGCTGGTGGAAGAAGGCGACACTGTCAAAGCCGGGGATGTCGTTGCCAAACTGCCGCGAGCTACCACAAAAACGAAGGATATTACCGGAGGTCTTCCCAGAGTCGCAGAGCTGTTTGAAGTTCGAAAGCCCAAGGATATTGCCGTTCTCAGCGAGATAGATGGATATGTTTCAATTTCAAAAGGTAGTAAAAAAGGGAAACAGAAGGTCACTATTACGCCGGTGGATGTGGGCGAAAAGAAAGAATATCTGATTCCGCGTGGAAAGCACATTCATGTGATAGAAGGTGATTATGTTCGTGCTGGAGAGCCTCTTATTGGTGGTTCTAAAATCCCACAGGATATTTTAAACATCAAGGGCGAAATTGAACTGGCGCGATACCTGGTTAACGAAGTTCAGGAAGTTTACAGGCTCCAGGGCGTCCGGATCAATGATAAACATATTGAGGTTATCGTACGACAGATGATGCGAAGGGTTAAGATCACCGACTCCGGGGATACTGATTTTATTCAGGATGAACAGGTTGACAAGACAAAATTTCAGGAAGTCAATGCTGACATTGTAGAAAAATTATTTGATGAAGCGGATGAGTCTGGAAAAATGCTTCAACGAAAAGGGGCTCCAGCGAAAGCCGAACCACTCATTCTGGGCATTACCAAAGCGTCTCTGAGTACCGAAAGTTTTATCTCGGCGGCTTCATTTCAGGAAACAACCAAGGTCTTGACAGACGCCAGTATTGCCGGTGCGGTTGATCACCTCCGAGGACTGAAAGAAAACGTCATTATGGGCCGAACCATTCCTGCTGGAACCGGTTTTCCGGCATATCGCGACATCAAAATTGACACCGTGTGATATCGCTGATTATTTAACAATGCGTGAATGAATTGATGCCTTCGTAACAGGTCGGTTTTCGGACGCCTACGCAGGTAGGCAAGGCGTGCAAACCCGCAAGGACGACTGAAGCGTATCTGTTGTACACTGCAATGGATGCGGCACAGCGCAGCATGCGGATTTTTTACGAAGTCGTCCGATATGGATAAAACGCAGAGCCACTAAGGTGTTTACAGAAAACCAAAATTGTAACAGGACATTGGGTCTCGTAGAAAAGACTTGACATTGTCCGCGAATATGTATAAAAGAACTAATTTTACTTTATCCAAGTACTTATTTAGAAGCGATTTTAAGGAAAAGCAATGCCTACAATCAACCAGCTTGTAAGAAAAGGAAGAAAGCGGGTCAGCAAGAAGACCACGACGCCTGCCTTAAAAGGGGCTCCTCAGAAAAGAGGGGTCTGTACGCGGGTGTACACATCAACACCCAAAAAGCCGAACTCGGCGTTGCGTAAGGTGGCCAGGGTAAGGCTTACAACAGGGATCGAAGTTACGGCCTATATTCCGGGGATTGGGCATAACCTTCAGGAGCATTCTGTGGTTCTGGTGAGAGGCGGACGTGTCAAAGACCTTCCTGGTGTTCGCTATCATATCATCCGAGGAACGCTGGATACACTGGGTGTGGATGATCGAAAGCAGGGGCGTTCCAAGTACGGTGCTAAAAAGCCGAAATGATTAAATGATAAGCGCTTTCAACCCTAAATGAATCTGGTGGTGGTTGCAGAAAGTTCAGTCCTGGCATCGCGTCGAGGTCAACCTTTTTGTGAAACCGTCAAAACTTTAAGTGAAAATGGTGTGCAATTATGCCCAGACGTAGAGAAGTCTCAGAACGAGCCATTATTGCAGATGCAAAATATGACAGTAAACTGGTGGCGAAGTTTATCAAGTCCATTATGGAAGATGGTAAAAAAAGCCTGGCAGAGTCAATACTCTATAGTGCGTTTGATATCATAGAGAAAAAAACGAACGAAGCTCCATTAAAAATGTTTGAGCAGGCTATTGAGAATGTCAGGCCAATGATTGAAGTTAAATCCAGGCGGGTTGGCGGTTCTACATATCAGGTGCCTACAGAGATACGGCCATCAAGACGGACAGCTCTGGGGATCAGATGGCTTATCGGTTTTGCGAGGAAGCGGTCTGAGAAAAGTATGGCGGAAAAGCTGGCGGCAGAACTCCTGGATGCAGCAAATAACAGGGGCTCAACAGCAAAGAAAAAAGAGGATACGCATAAAATGGCGGAAGCTAACAAAGCCTTTGCGCATTACCGCTGGTAGTTGTTATTTGTGAAAGCATACGCCGAGCCTGCAAAATGGACGTGCGCCGGGGATAATTCGGAATTGACGCAAATCAAGTAGCGGGCAGACCGCAACAAAAGAGAGGACAGTGAGATGGCGAAAGAAAAGTTCGAGCGGACCAAGCCGCATGTGAATGTAGGGACGATAGGACACATTGATCATGGCAAGACGACGTTGACAGCGGCGATTACCAAGCACAACGGGCTGAAGGGCATGGCCAAATATGTGCCGTTTGATCAGATCGACAAGGCGCCGGAAGAGAAAGAGCGGGGGATTACGATTGCCACGGCGCATGTGGAATATGAGACAGCCAATCGCCATTATGCCCATGTGGACTGTCCTGGGCACGCGGACTATATCAAGAATATGATTACCGGGGCGGCGCAGATGGATGGTGCGATACTGGTGGTGGCCGCAGATGACGGTCCTATGCCCCAGACGCGGGAGCATATCCTTCTGGCGCGCCAGGTAGGGGTTCCCAGAATTGTGGTGTTTTTGAATAAATGTGACATGGTGGATGATCCTGAGCTGATTGAGCTTGTAGAGCTGGAACTCCGGGAGCTTTTGAACAAATATGATTTTCCTGGGGATGACACGCCGATTATTCGCGGAAGCGCATTGAAAGCGTTGGAGAGTGATAATCCGGACAGTGAAGAAGCCAAGTGCATATTCGAGTTGATGGCGGCGATAGATTCATATATTCCAGAGCCGAAGCGGGATATCGACAAGCCGTTTTTGATGCCAGTAGAAGATGTATTCAGTATTTCCGGCCGGGGTACCGTGGTGACAGGACGTGTTGACCGCGGGGTGATCAAGGTGGGTGAAGCTGTTGAGATTGTCGGGATTCGTCCGACGCAAAAGACGGTGTGCACAGGCGTTGAGATGTTTCGCAAGCTTTTGGATGAAGGTCGGGCGGGAGATAACATCGGGGTGTTGCTGCGTGGCACCAAGCGCGAGGAAGTAGAACGGGGTCAGGTGGTGGCGCATCCCGGGACGATCACACCGCATACCAAATTCAAGGCGGAAGTGTATATTCTGAGCAAGGAAGAGGGTGGGCGTCATACGCCGTTTTTCAATGGATACCGGCCGCAGTTTTATTTCAGGACAACGGATGTAACGGGGATTCTGACGTTGCCGGAAGGTGTTGAGATGGTAATGCCCGGTGATAATGTTGCGATAACGGCAGAGTTGATCACGCCGATTGCTATGGAAAAAGAGCTGCGGTTTGCGATTCGTGAAGGCGGCAGAACCGTAGGGGCTGGTGTCGTCAGCGAAATTCTGGGATAGTCAGGAGAGAAACGAATATCATGATTATGAACAGCAAAATCAGAATCAGGCTCAAAGCGTACGATCATAAATTATTGGATCAGTCAGCGGCGGATATCGTGGATACAGCCAATAAGGCAGGGGCCAAGGTGATTGGTCCTATACCGCTGCCGACATCCATTCATAAGATATGCGTGCTTCGATCGCCCCATGTTGACAAAAAATCCCGTGAACAGTTTGAGATGCGGACACACAAACGGCTTATTGATATTCTTGAACCAATGCAGCAGACCGTTGATGCGCTGATGAAACTGGATTTGTCGCCGGGTGTTGACGTTGAAATCAAACTGGGTTGATGCCGAAACTAAACTGCAGGATAGGGAAAAAACGCACAATGTGTAAAGGAATGATAGGAAAAAAACTGGGGATGACAGGTGTTTTTTCTCCGGATGGGCAAAATATACCGGTAACGGTGCTTCAGGTGGGGCCCTGTATTGTTACACAGGTTAAAACCGTGGCGACGGATGGCTACAATTCGCTGCAACTCGGTTTTGAACCCCAAAAAAACTCGCGCTCCAACAAACCGCTGCTCGGGCATTTCGTAAAATCCGGTGGCAATGCGTATTCGCATTTGATGGAATTTCCGGTGGACAATCCAGGCGATTATGCACCGGGGCAACAACTGTCTGTGGATATGTTTAAAATTGGCGATCGGGTGGATGTATCCGGAATGAGTATTGGCCGTGGTTTTTCAGGTGTCATGAAGCGTCATGGCTTTTCTGGCGGGAGAAAAACACATGGAAGTCAATGTAAACGGATTCCTGGCTCCATTGGATGCAGCGCGTGGCCTTCGCGGGTTGTGAAGGGTAAGAAGCTGCCTGGTCAATTTGGAAATGTCCGAAAAACGGTACGGAATTTGATGATTGTGGATATTCGGCCTGATCAGCATCTTATTCTTCTAAAAGGAGCGGTGGCAGGCTCTGTATCGGGAGTTGTGGCCATTAAAAAGATCAAAGACGCTAAAAAAGCCAATGGATAAACAGCATGAATGATTTATGTCGGTTCAAACTGACCGCTGAATTGTTGCGAGGGGAAATATGGCTGTTGTAGATATAGTGAATTGTAAAGCGGAGAAAGTGTCGCAGGTGGAGCTTCCGGAAGAAATCTTCAATGTTCCAGTGAAATCCTGTGTGTTGCACGATGTTGTCACCATGCAGCTTGCGAATCGGCGAGCCGGGACCGCATCTGTCAAGCGACGCTCCGATGTGGCGGGCAGTACCCGAAAACTGTTTAAACAGAAAGGGACTGGTCGGGCACGGCGTGGGGATATTAAAAGCCCTGTTCTGCGTGGCGGTGGTTCGGTGTTTGGGCCAAGCCCGAGATCGTATGCCTATAGCGTTCCTAAAAAAGTCCGGCGTTTAGCGTTGAAAATGGCGCTGACCAGTAAAATCCAGAGTCAAACACTTCTGGTTATAGACAAGATTGAGCTCGAAAATTTTAAAACAAAACAAATGGTTCAGATCCTCGACGTATTGAAGGTCAAGAAAGCGTTAATCATAGCCGATACCGGAAATGACAACCTGAAAATTTCCTGCCGCAATCTGCCGGATATCAAAGTGTTAAAACCAGAAGGCTTGAATGTGTATGATATTCTGAAGTATCAGCATCTCCTTCTGCTGGAGCCCTCAATATCATCTATTGAAGGGAGATTGTTAAAATGAACTATTATACAATTATAAAAAGTCCGGTTATCAGTGAAAAATCCACGTTGCAAAAGGAAACTATCAATCAGCTTTCCTTTAGTGTTGACAGAAAAGCCAACCGGATTGAAATTAAAAAGGCGGTTGAAACCCTGTTCAATGTTCATGTGAGTGGCGTCAAGACAATGCAGGTTAAAGGTAAGATCAAACAGCGCGGAAAAATTGTCGGTAAACGTCCTGACTGGAAAAAGGCCATCGTCAGATTAGCGCCGAATGAGCGGATTGAATTTTTTGAAGGAATTTAAATTGGGGAAAGAACCATGGCTGTAAAGAAGGTAAAACCAACATCACCGGGCCGCAGATTTCAGATGTATTCTACATTTGAGGAGATAACGAGATCAACTCCTGAAAAAAGTCTTCTTAAGGTAGAAAAGCATCATGGCGGTCGAAATTCATATGGGCGAATTACCTGCAGACATCGAGGCGGTGGTCATAAACAGCACTATCGGATCATTGATTTCAAGCGTGATAAGATCAATGTCCCGGCAAAGGTCGCCAGTATTGAGTATGATCCCAATCGTTCCTCACGAATAGCGCTGCTGCATTACGCGGACGGAGAAAAAAGATATATACTGGCGCCTGTGAATCTATCGGTAGGTGATACGGTTATGTCTGGTCCTGCTGCCGATATCAAACCCGGCAATACGTTGCCGCTGGTGAATATCCCTCTGGGTACGCAGATTCATAATATTGAATTGAAAGCTGGCAAAGGTGGACAGATAGTTCGAAGCGCCGGAGCTTTTGCGCAGTTGATGGCTAAAGAAGATCGTTATGCGCTTGTCAAGCTGCCATCCGGAGAGGTTCGAATGGTGCTGTTGACGTGTCAGGCAACTGTGGGCCAGATTGGCAACGTGATGCATGAAAACGTTTCTCTGGGTAAAGCCGGCCGTAAACGCTGGTTGGGTAAAAGGCCGCATGTCCGTGGTGTGGCCATGAACCCGGTGGATCATCCGATGGGCGGCGGTGAGGGAAGATCGTCTGGCGGCAGGCATCCATGTTCGCCATGGGGAACTCCGGCAAAAGGGTATAAAACCCGGAAGAACAAAGAAACGAATAAATTCATCGTTAAGAGACGTACCAAATAATTATTCGGTGTCAATCCGCTCACTGCTGACTGCGGATATATGAACATCAGGAGAGAATATGCCACGGTCCATTAAAAAAGGTCCTTATATCGAGGGCAGTTTGCTGAAAAAAGTGATGAGTGCTCAAGAAGCGCGCAGTAATCGTGTAGTTAAAACATGGTCGCGTCGGTCCACCATTTTTCCTGAAATGGTAGGGATTACCATGGCAGTGCATAATGGGAAAAAGTTTGTGCCCGTGTTTGTTTCAGAAGACATGGTAGGCCACAAACTGGGAGAATTCTCGCCAACCAGAACATTTTACGGCCATACCGGCGATAAAAAAACCAAAGTTAAGAAGTAATGATATTGGAGAAGAATATGGCTGAGTTAGATGTTAGGGCTGTGTCGAAATATGTGCGAATCTCTCCACGGAAGGTCCAGATTATTGTTGGAACTGTGAAAGGCAAGCCAGTTGAGAAGGGGCTTCATATTCTGAAGTTTATGCCCCAGAAAGCGGCTGCTATTTTAGAGAAAATTGTCCGTTCCGCAGTAGCAAATGCAGGACAACGTGCAGGTGTTGATGTGGATTCTCTGGTTATCAAGAATATCACCGCGGACCAGGGGCCATCGCTAAAACGTTTCAGCGCCAGAGCTCGGGGACGGGGAACGCAGATTATCAAAAGAACTTCTCATATCACCGTAACATTGTCAGAGAAATCGTTGTAAAAAGGAGGCGATCGCTTGGGCCAGAAAGTAAATCCAATAGGGTTGAGATTGGGAATTGTCAAAACGTGGGAATCACGTTGGTTTGCAAGTAAAAAATATTCTGATTTCATTTTTGAAGATTTCAATGTTCGGAAATACTTGAAAAAGAAATTAGGGCATGCGGGTGTCTCCAGAATAGAAATTGAAAGGTCTCCCAAACGTGTTCGTCTGCGGATTTTTACATCTCGACCTGGAATTATCATTGGAAAGAAAGGCGCAGAGATCGTTCAGCTCAAGCAGGATATCGAGAAAATGATTTCTCAGGACGTCATCATTGACATTCAGGAAATCAGAAAACCAGAATTAGATGCTCAGCTCGTGGCAGAAAATATCGCTCAGCAGATTGTACGAAGGGTCGCTTTCAGACGTGCTATGAAAAGAGGTATTGCGTCTGCAATGCGGTTTGGAGCGGAAGGGGTTAAAGTGATTTGCTCTGGCCGGTTGGGTGGGGCTGAAATGGCCAGAACCGAATTATATCGTGAAGGGCGAGTTCCGCTGCATACGCTCAGGGCTGATATCGACTATGGCTTTTATGAAGCCAATACAACGTACGGGATTGTCGGGGTGAAGGTTTTCATTTTCAAGGGCGAGATACTGAAAAAAGATGCGGTTGGTATCAGTAAGTAACGGATAGGAGAAACAGGGCATGCTGAGTCCCAAGAAGGTTAAATTTCGAAAACAGCAGCGTGGGCGTATGAAGGGAATTTCGAAACGCGGCTGTACATTAAATTACGGTGATTTTGGACTGCAGGCGGTCGAGTGTGGTGCTATCAGTTCGAAACAGATAGAAGCTGCCAGAATTGCCATGACACGGCATGTAAAACGTGGTGGTAAGCTGTGGATCCGCATTTTCCCGGATAAGCCCTTTACGAAGAAGCCTGCCGAAGTGAGGATGGGTAAAGGAAAGGGTGCGCCTGAGGGATGGGAGGCTGTGATTCGTCCAGGCAGGATTCTCTACGAGATGGAAGGCATTCCGAAAGAATTGGCCATGGAAGCGCTCAGATTGGCGTCTCATAAACTTCCCATCAAAACACGTTTTATCGAGAGGAGCGAACTTCAATGAAGGCCGAAGAGATCAGAAAACTGACTTCCGATGAGATGGAACGGAAAGTTGTCGATTTGCAGCAGGAACTGTTCAATCTGCGGTTTCAGCATAAGACGAAACAGCTTGATAACCCCAAAAAATTGATGTTTGTTAAACGTGATATTGCGAGAATCATGACTATTTTGGCTGAATCCGGCAAATCATCAGACAGATAACCCCCAGGAACTCAAAAGAGAACAGACCGATGAAAACGCGAGGAATGAAGAGGCAGGTGGTTGGCAAAGTTATCAGCGACAAGATGGAGAAATCCGTAATTGTCCAGGTGGAAAGGCTGGTAAAGCACAAGATTTATCATAAATATATGAAACGTCATGTTAAATTTGCTGCCCACGATGAAGGTAATGTCTGCCGGATCGGCGATAAGGTTCTGATTACCGAGTCCAGGCCCATCAGTAAAACTAAAAGATGGCGTGTCAGTGAAATCGTCGAAAAAGCCATTTGATGATAAAGGAAGGCAGAGAAGATGATTCAAACAGAGACCTTACTAACAGTGGCAGATAATTCCGGAGCTAAGACTGTTTACTGTTTAAAAGTGTTAGGCGGCTCCAGAAGAAGATATGCGCGGATTGGCGATATTATCGTCGTATCTGTTAAGGAAGCCATCCCCAATGCCAAAGTGAAAAAGGGGGAAGTTTTAAAGGCTGTTGTTGTTCGAACCAAAAAGGAAATCAAAAGAGCAGATGGCTCTTTTATCAGATTCGATGATAATTCAGCAGTGTTGATCAATGCCAACCAGGAGCCTGTGGGAACCCGTATCTTTGGCCCTGTGGCCAGAGAGTTGAGATCAAAACGGTTTATGAAGATTATATCACTGGCGCCCGAAGTTCTTTAAAATTTCTGCCTGTTGGAGAAGCGGCTCATGATGAGAAATACATGTCTTTTAAAAAAAGATGATAAAGTGAAGGTACTTTCTGGCAAAGATGCCGGAAAGGTCAGCAAAGTGCTGAAGGTCAATCGCAAAAAAAGCAGGATTTTGATTGAAAATGTAAATATAGTGAAGCGGCACTCCAAGCAGAGCGCTAAAAACAGGCAGGGCGGCATTATTGAAAGTGAGGCGCCAATCCACTGGTCAAATGTCCTGTTAATGTGCAATAAGTGTATGGCTCCCGTACGGATCAAGATGAAAACCCTGGAAGATGGCAAGAAGATCCGCGTGTGCCGTAAGTGTAATGAATTTATTGATAAATAGGATTGTTTGCCGGAGGATGATCATGTCGCAGTTGAAACAGTATTATGAAACCGAAATTGTGCCCAAGTTGAAGGATACATTTAAATATACAAATCGGATGCAGATTCCAAAACTTGAAAAGATTGTCCTGAATATGGGCCTGGGTGAGGCAATTCATAATATCAAAATTATGGATTCCGCTGTTGAAGAATTAAAAACGATTTGCGGGCAGCAGCCAGTTATAACCCGATCCAAAAAGTCCATTGCCGCTTTCAAACTGCGTGAAGGAATGCCAATAGGTTGTATGGTAACGCTGCGTCATGACAGAATGTATGATTTTTTTTACAAACTGGTCAATATCGCTTTGGCGCGTGTTCGCGATTTTCGTGGAATTTCTGGAAAGGCTTTTGATGGTCGAGGTAATTATACTCTTGGAATAAAAGAACATACTATTTTCCCTGAGATCAGTTACGATAATATCGAAATGATGAAGGGGCTTAATGTTACGGTGGTTACTTCAGCCAAAACGGATTCAGAGGGTAAAGAGTTACTGAAACTTTTGGGCATGCCTTTTAGAAATTAACCTTACAGGCGATCAAAGGATAACAGCAGTTCACAATGGGAGGAAGAATTGGCAAAAAAATCGCTTATGAATAAAGCAGCAAGGACTCCTAAGTTTGGAGTGAGAGCGTATAACCGATGTCCGATGTGCGGAAGGCCGCGGGGGTTTATCAGAAGGATCGGTATATGCAGGATTTGTTTTCGTAATCTGGCTTCGCAAGGCTCTCTTCCTGGTGTGACAAAATCCAGTTGGTAACTGCCTGGGAATATCTGAACAACAATAAAGACATATGACTGGAGAACACGATGGCAATCAGTGATCCTATCGCAGATATGATGACAAGAATTAGGAATGCCGGAAAAGCGAAATTTTCCAGCGTTGATATCCCTGGTTCAAAGCTGAAACTTGAGATAGCCAAGGTAATGAAAAATGAGGGATATATTCGTAATTATAAATTTATAAAGGATGATAAGCAGGGAATATTGCGGGTTTTTCTGAAATGTTCTCAAGGTAACTCCAGTGCCATATATGGTATTGAACGCGTCAGCAAACCCAGCAGGCGTATTTATACCAAGGGTAAAGACACCAAGCCTGTTCTAAATGGTCTGGGCATTTCCATCCTTTCAACTTCCAGGGGAATTTTGACCGACAGGCAGGCAAGAAATGAAAATGTCGGTGGTGAAGTTCTTTGTAAAATATGGTAGAATGAGGAGCGTTTATGTCCAGAATAGGCAGAAAACCGATTGTGATCCCAGACAAGGTCAAATTGACTCGAGACGGCAGCCAGATAACGGTTCAGGGCGAAAAAGGCAAACTGTCACATGTGCTGCATTCGTCGGTTGATATAACTGTTGAAAATAATGTCATTCATGTGACGACACAGTCTTCCGATAAGAAAACGGATGCACTTCAGGGGTTGACTCGAAGTCTGCTGGCCAATCTGGTGACCGGGGTGTCCGCCGGTTTTCAAAGAAATTTGGAAGTGACCGGTATAGGCTACAGAGCATCGGTCAGTGGAAATACCCTGGCGCTCACATTAGGATATTCTCATCCCGTTAATTATGAACTGCCACAAGGTGTCAGCGCGACAGTAGATAAAAATAACGTGATCACTTTGTCTGCAAGTGATAAGGAATTGCTCGGGCGTACTGCAGCCAAGCTTCGTCAGCTTAGAGTTCCTGAACCTTATAAAGGTAAGGGCGTTAAGTTTGCAGAGGAATATATCCAGAGAAAAGCCGGCAAAACTGGCACCAAGTAAGATGGATGACTTCGTAAAAAGTGATATTGCATCATACAGATAGGTCAGTCAAAAACTTTGCGATGTGGAAAAAGGATTGAAAAAGATGAGCGCTGTTGAGGAAAAAAAACAAGCACGTCTAAAACGGAAACAACGTATTCGAAAAAAGCTTTCGGGTCTGTCCGATCGCCCGCGGCTCTGCGTTTTTCGCAGCGCCAGACATATTTACGCTCAAATTATTGATGACACCTGTGGTCGTACAATTGTTTCTGCTTCATCGCTGGATCCGGCCAATGATCAGAAACAGTTTGAGAGCAAAGTCGCGAAGGCGGCGTATGTTGGAAAGCTCATAGGCCTGAAAGCGATCAGCAAAGGAATTCAAAAGGTTGTATTTGATCGCAATGGTTTTTTATATCACGGAAGAGTGAAGGCCGTCAGCGACGGTGCTCGAGAAGCTGGTCTTGATTTCTGATTGAAGGAGGATTTCACTTGTTTAAACAAGATAGCGTTGAAAATCAATTGATTGACAAAGTTGTCCATATCAATCGCGTGGCGAAAGTTGTAAAAGGCGGGCGACGATTCAGCTTTAGCGCCATTGTGGTCGTTGGCGATGGCAGTGGCAGCGTTGGATATGGGTTAGGGAAAGCAGGTGAAGTTCCAGAGGCAATACGCAAAGGTGTTGAGCAGGCGAAGAAAAATATGACATCGGTGCCTGTTATTGACGGTACAATTCCATATGAAATTATCGGTAAATTTGGTGCAGGAAGAGTATTTTTGAAGCCAGCTTCCGAAGGTACAGGATTGATTGCAGGTGGCGCAGTGCGAGCCGTTTTGGAAGCCGCTGGTGTTCAGAATATCCTGACGAAATGTCTTGGAACCAACAATCCTCACAATGTCGTTAAGGCAACCGTTGATGGACTTAGAAAGCTTCAGAGTCGTCAGCAGATTGCGGAAAGGCGCGGTAAGAAAGTTGAGGACCTTTATTGAAGGAAGTGATGTTATGCCCGGTAAGCTTAGAGTGACGATGATTAAAAGTATGATTGGCAGGCCAGAAAAGCATCGAAAAGTTTTGAAAAGTATGGGCCTCACCAAAATGAACCGGCCTAAAGAATATTCCGATAGCGCAAACATCAGAGGAAAGATCAATGTTGTATCTCATCTGGTGAAAGTCGAGGAAATATAAATGAACCTTAATGAATTATCACCCGCAAAAGGTGCTCAAAAAAATCGGAAACGACTTGGCAGGGGAATGGCCTCTGGTACAGGAAAAACATCCGGTAAAGGTGAAAAAGGTCAGAAAGCGCGTTCTGGTGGCGGGGTACGGCCTGGTTTTGAAGGCGGTCAAATGCCAATACACCGTCGTCTTCCTAAACGTGGTTTTACCAACCCGTTTAAAAAGACATTTGCTCTTGTTAATTTGCGTGACTTGTCTGTTTTTGAATCGGGTGCCGTGGTCGATGCATCTGTGTTGATTCAGGCAGGCTTGGTGAAGGGCTCTTTTGATGCGATTAAAATCCTTGGAAAAGGTGATATTGCCCATCCGATTACATTGCGGGTTAAATATATCAGTCAAAACGCCAAGACCAGAATCGAAGCCTGTGGAGGAAGTGTTGAGGTACTCACATGATTGGTGGCGGCTTCCAGAATATATTTAGAATCCCGGAGCTGAAAAAAAGGCTTTTATTTACTTTAGGGCTTTTGATTGTATACAGGATAGGCGTACATGTTCCAGTGCCTGGTGTTGATCCCATTGCGTTGGCCAGTTTTTTTGCAAGGGCGAAAGGGACGATACTCGGGCTTTTCGATATGTTCTCCGGTGGTGCGCTTGAACGTCTTTCCGTGTTTGCCTTGGGGATCATGCCGTATATCAGTTCATCCATTATTCTTCAGCTTCTGACAGTGGTGGTTCCGCATCTTGACCGTCTTTCAAAAGAAGGCGAACAAGGTCGGAAAAAGATCACACAATATACCCGGTATGGAACTATTATATTGAGTATTATTCAAGGCTTTGGAATCAGCGTAGGCCTTGAAAACATGATGGCGCCCGGGGGCGCTCCGGTAGTTATTATGCCAGGCTGGGGTTTTCGGCTTTTAACCATGATTACTCTGACCTCTGGAACCGCTTTTATTATGTGGCTTGGGGAACAAATTACCGAACGTGGGATTGGTAATGGTATTTCCCTTATTATTTTTTCCGGAATTGTTGTTCGAATTCCCAGTGCCATCAGTAACACGTTCAGATTGTTGTCAACCGGTGAGCTCAATATTTTTTATGTTTTGATTTTACTGGTTTTAATGGTTGCTGTGGTTGCCTTTATTATTTTTATTGAACAGGGGCAGCGCCGGATTCCTGTCCAATATGCAAAAAGAGTAATTGGTCGCAAACTTTATGGAGGGCAAAGTACGCATCTTCCTTTAAAGATCAATACATCCGGTGTTATTCCACCGATTTTTGCGTCATCCATTATCATGTTTCCAGCAACGATTGCCAGTTTTATCAAAATCGGGTGGGTTCAGCGTATTGCTGCTGAAGTCAAACCTGGAAATCTGATTTATGAGCTGTTATTTATAGGGTTCATATTTTTCTTTGCCTATTTTTATACGGCTGTTACGTTTAATCCTGTTGATGTCGCCGATAATATGAAAAAAAATGGAGGGTTTATTCCTGGGATTCGCCCTGGAAAACGAACCGCTGATTATATTGACCGTGTTTTGACCCGAATTACCCTTGGGGGAGCATTATATGTGGCTGCGGTGTGTGTGCTTCCCTCCATATTGATATCAAAATTTAATGTTCCGTTTTATTTTGGTGGCACGGCTTTGATGATTGTCGTCGGGGTTGCAATTGATACGATGGCTCAAATGGAATCGCATATGCTTACGCGTCATTACGAAGGATTTTTAAAGAAGGGCGTGGGTAGTTTAAAAGGAAGATCATAACGGATTGATGCGGAGTGAGTTTTTATGCCCAAGGAAGAAGCAATAAAAGTTGAGGGAAGAGTACTTGAAACACTTCCAAATGCGATGTTTAAGGTAGAGCTGGAAAATAAGCACCAGATTCTTGCACATATTTCCGGGAAGATGCGGATGCATTTCATTAAAATACTTCCCGGTGATAAAGTGACTGTTGAGCTTTCTCCGTATGATCTTACCAGGGGCAGAATCACCTACCGGTCCAAATAAACTGAGTTATTAGAAGCGTCTTTGGTTTTGTGTAGTTGTATGAAACATGGATGAACTTATAAAAGTTAAATTCGTGATGGCAACGCAAACAATTTGAGATTATATACGAAAATCTTCTGAACTTTCGCCTTGTGATTGGATTGCCGATTGAATTTGGCCATGGATATAAGGCAATGTCAGAAGAGCCGTTTTATAAAATTATTGCAAAGTCATCCAACATCCGCCGCTATAGGAGAAATAATGAAGGTCAGAGCGTCAATCAAGAAGATATGCAGCAAGTGTAAAATTATTCGTCGTAAACAGGTGTTACGTGTTATCTGTGAAAACAAGCGACATAAACAACGGCAGGGATAGGAGGATTTTGCTTTGGCTAGAATTGCTGGTGTAGATTTACCGAAGCGTAAACGGATTGAAGTAGGTTTAACCTATATTTATGGGATAGGGTTGACCACATCAAGAAATATTCTGAGTCAACTCAATATTCACCCAGACACCAAAGTAGATCAACTCTCGGATGTTGATGTCAATAATATTCGTAAAATCATTGACAGTGATTATAAGGTCGAGGGGGAATTACGCTCCCAGATATCCATGAGCATCAAACGGTTGATGGATTTGGGATGTTACCGGGGGCTTCGGCATCGCAAGTCACTTCCCGTGCACGGTCAACGTACCAAGACCAACGCGCGTACGCGTAAAGGGCCCAAAAGAGCGGCAGTCAAGAAAAAAGTTGCAGCTAAAAAGTAGGAACCATAGGAGACAGGGACTTTAATACATGGCAAAAAGAACCCGTATCAAGAAAAAAGAGAAAAAGAATATATCCAGTGGCGTTGTGCATATTCAGTCCACATTCAATAACACTATTGTCACCATTACTGACCCAGTCGGTAATGTGATGTCCTGGTCAAGTTCCGGCGTTCAGGGCTTTAAAGGTTCGCGTAAGAGTACTCCTTTTGCTGCTCAGTTAGCCGCTGAGGATGCAGTAAAAAAAGCATCTGAATATGGTATGAAAACAGTTGAAGTATTTGTAAAAGGTCCAGGAGCAGGACGGGAGTCCGCGTTGAGATCTTTACAAGCTGCTGGGCTTAATATCCAATCAATTAAGGATGTTACTCCAATACCTCATAATGGATGCAGGCCACCAAAACGGCGAAGAGTTTAACGGCTTACAATAACATGTCTTAAGTGCTTTTGGATATAAAGGAGGATGATTTGGCAAGATATACTGGTTCTGTTTGCCGGCTTTGTCGACGTGAAAATTTAAAGCTCTTTTTAAAAGGAGATCGCTGCTATTCAGATAAGTGCGCTTTTGATCGTCGTGGATTCCCTCCGGGGCAGCATGGCCAAAGACGGGGACGCAAAATATCGGAGTATGGCATCCAGCTGCGTGAAAAACAGAAAATTAAACGTATGTATGGGCTGTCTGAAAAACAGTTTCATTTGTTTTTTGACAGAGCTGAACATCAAAAGGGCATTACAGGCTCCAATCTGCTGGTGATGCTGGAACGGCGACTGGATAATGTTGTTTATCGCTTGGGTTTTGCCAATTCAAGAACACAGGCGCGTCATTTTGTGAGACATGCGCATTTCCTTGTAAACGGAAAACAGGTAGATATTCCTTCCTACTTGATTAAAGCCGGAGATGTTATTGAATTGCGTGAGTCCAGCAGGTCTGTCAAAGCGATTAGTGATGCACTTGAAGCTGTCGCCAGACGGGGTGTGCCTCAGTGGCTTGAATTGAAAAAAGATACCTATGCAGGCAAGATTACGACATATCCTGTTCGTGAAGATTTAACCATGCCTATTCAGGAGCAACTTGTTGTTGAATTGTATTCAAAATAAGTTGAATTACTTATACGGACTTCATAAATTTATGCGTTTTTATTTTCACAGTTGCGATGTTCGAAAGTCCTCTGAAAATAGTCTGGAGAAATCATAATGACGACCAATGAACTTATGACAATTAACTGGCAGAACATCGTAATGCCGGAAAAGGTTCATGTTACCAGTACATCTACTTATGGTAAATTTGTCTGTGAACCGCTTGAAAGAGGATTTGGAATTACTATCGGGAATACGTTGCGAAGAATTCTTTTGTCATCTCTTTATGGTGCGGCAATTGTTTCCGTAAAATTTGATGATGTGAGACATGAATTCAGTGTTATCCCAGGTGTGCTGGAAGATGTTTCTGAAATTATACTTAATTTGAAGTCCGTGCGCATTAAGGTCAGAGAACCTGGCTCTCATACGGTACGCATTGAAAAAAAAGGTGAATGCGTTGTTACAGCGGCTGACATCATCAGCGGTGACGGACATTGTGAAATACTCAATCCAGATTTACATATTGCGACCTTGTCAGAAAAAGCTGTTTTGAACATGACCATGGTTGTTAACCTTGGTAAAGGCTATCAACTTTCTGAGTCCAATAAGGATGTTAATGCGCCTGTTGGAACAATTCCCATTGATGCAGTTTTTTCTCCCATTCAAAAAGTCATCTTTGTGGTTGGGAATGCTCGTGTAGGCCAGCGTACAGATTATGACAAGTTGACGCTCGAAGTCTGGACAGATGGTAGTGT
This sequence comes from Desulfobacteraceae bacterium RAAP-1, assembly GCA_001443525.1. Lineage (GTDB taxonomy): Bacteria > Desulfobacterota > Desulfobacteria > Desulfobacterales > Desulfatirhabdiaceae > RAAP-1. The sequence goes on from LKPX01000037.1 coordinate 28,902, forward strand.
ACAGCCTGAAGATGCGGTTTCGTATGCCGCAATGATTATGAAGGAACAGTTGTCTATTTTTGTTAATTTCGATGAATTTCTGGTCAAAAAAACAGAATCTGAACCTTCAGGCCAGCAGCAGCCTCCGCAGTTTAATGATAATTTGATGCGAAGTGTCGACGAACTTGAACTTTCCGTTCGCAGCGCCAACTGCCTTAAAAATGCCGACATTCTTAAAATATACCAGTTGGTCAGCAAATCTGAAAGTGAGATGCTGAAGACTAAAAATTTTGGTAGAAAATCCCTGAATGAAATCAAGGCTGTATTGAGTGAAATGAAATTATCCCTCGGGATGAAACTGGATGGTTTTGTTCCGCCCGAAGAAGAAATACCGCAAGGAGAGTAAACAGCTCTATGAGACATGGAAAAGCCGGATTAAAATTAGGACGAACCAGTAGCCATCGGAAAGCGATGTTCCGCAATATGGTTACATCCCTGTTTAAATATGACCGAATCTGTACTACGGATGTCAAAGCCAAAGAGCTGAAACGTTGGGCGGATGATTTGATTACCCTTGCCAAGCGAGGTGATCTGCATGCAAAGCGGCAGGTGCTTTCGGTTGTAACAGAGAAGGAAGTTGCATATAAATTGTTTGCTGAAGCAAGCGATCGTTATGGAAATATTTCTGGAGGCTATACCCGGGTTGCTAAAAAAGGGAATCGACCCGGTGACGCTGCCCCTATATCCATTGTTGAGCTGGTGGCGCGAGAAAAGGGCAAGGCGTTACAGCCGCGGTCAAGGAAGCTGCCGTTAAAGGAAAATGCGTCGGCAGCTGTGTCTTCGGAGTCGACGCCAGTGCCGGCAACATCCAACGCTGCCGAATAAAACGATGGGGCGATCACAGATGATGAAGGGGTTCATGTTGTAGAACATGAACCCCTTTTTTATGGCAGACTGTGTGTGCGTGTCGGCTATTTTCCAAAAGGGCATTTGGGAAACGAACAGGCTTTGCATTCCATACAGAATGCACCATGTCCCATTTGAGATAAATCTGTACGGGTCACAGGAATGTCCGCCAGCAAACGGGGGAACAGAAGGTCAAAGCTAGTGGTTTTATAATGTAGCGCACATGCAGGAACGCCTATTAGCTGTACATTGCCGATATGTGCGAGAAGTGTCATGGCGCCTGGCAGAATCGGGGCTCCATACAGCATGTCTTCGGCGCCTGCGTCAGCAAGCCCCTGCCGTGTGACATCATCCGGATCTACAGAAAGCCCGGCCGTTGTTACGATGATATCGGCGTTCCTTTCCAAAATAGCCTGGATATTCTCCGAAATGGCGGTTCTGTCATCAGGGACGATTTTCGTGTGCACGATGTTACATCCGAAAGCTTCAGCCTTGGCGCGGATAATTGGAATGAAGCGATCTTGGATCAGACCTCGAAATACTTCGCTGCCGGTAACTAGTATCCCGATTTTGGCTTTACGTAAAGGGGTAACGTGAAACAGTGGTTCTGAAGTCAGTACCTTCATGGCTTTTTCAAAATCAGAACGGGCGATATACAGGGGAATAGCGCGGGTGCCAGCGAATTTCTGCCCTTTGCGAACAACCATAAAGTTGTGTCGAGTGGCGCACATGACTCCGGGTATTTGATTAAAGGCTTCCAGCAGATTTTTATTGATGATCAAAAGGCCATCAATAGCAGCTGTAAAGTTGACTTTCCCCTCACTGGGCGGTTCCGCATATTGTACACCCTGTCCGGCCATCGCTTTTGCAAATGACAGCGCGGCATCATTTTCATGTACCCATTCATCTGAGGACGGGGCATGGCCGTCATCAACATAAACGTGCCTTTTCCCCATTCTGTGGAGTTGGCACAAATCCCCGGCACTGAGAATATGCCCTTTTTTGAATGCAGGCCCTTTGGAGGTTTCAGGGATAATTTCGGTCATGTCATGCAGCAGTTTCTGTCCGATGGCTGCTTCTGCCGGAGTGGCCTGTATTTCGGGGACAGTCTGGACAGCGGCATAATTCTGGTAAGGAGATTGTCCCTGGCAGGCGCGACAAATCCGCCCATGTGTTCTCGGATATCCTTCGCCGCAAAGGGGACATACGGCTACATCACCTTTATGCCGTTTTTGCAGAAAAGGCGATAGAATCTGCACCGGCTCTACGGTGTAGATATTTGAGCCAGCCTGTTTAATTTGCTCCATGAGCAGTTCTGTATTCTGTTCTTTTTTGGGCTTGAGTTTAAAAAACCAGGTATAAATTTCTGAAAATGCTTTAATCTTTTCGGAATCAACGAATACACGGATTCCGTTTCCATGGTATTTGTCATAAAGACTAAGCGCATAACGTCCTAAACTGATTACTTTTAACCATCCATTGCCAATAGTGCATGGAGTCAGAAGCTGAATCGCATCCGGCAGACAGTATGCGGTTTCACTGATAGCGTCAAATAAGGTATCTTTGGATAACTGACGCATTGCATGCGCTGCCATAATGCCTCCCATGACTACTCCTGGAGCTTTATAGCCATGAAATTGCTCTACGGCATTCAGAAATTCTTCATATGTGTATTTCCCGATCATGGGAAAAGCTGCAGGTCCGTCGGTATGGGAGGCTGTTGTCATGGGTAATATCCTGTAACATGATGTTTTTTATAAAATCATCAAGTCTTTGAATCTGAAAATATGTCCGTTAATCGCTATGCTTATATTGACTTAACGAAATAACTGAACTATGAATATACAAAGAAAATGCACATCCAAAATCATTATCGATCATGAAAACGGTTTCTGAAAGCGATAATAACCATCAATCTGAGAATTCATAAAATATATTTTACCACCTTTTGCAGTGAGGTGACAAGTGATATAAGAATTTGCATGCTTTGACTTCGGGTATTTTAAGAAGCTATCAAAATTCATTTACAAAATCAAGGAGATGCCATGCTGAAAAAATTACTTAACATTATCAGTGTACTGGGGTTGTTTTTGATATCAGCTTCATACGTGAATGCGCAGCCGGAGGTAAATATAACGGTATCGGCGGCCATCAGCTTAAAAAATGCTTTTGAAGAAATAGCTAAACTTTATGAGCAGCGCTATCCTGCAACCAAGGTGATGTTTAATTTTGGCGCATCCGGTGATCTGGCCGCGCAGATTGAGGGAGGTGCGCCAGTGGATGTTTTTGCTTCTGCCGCGCAAAAAGATATGGACCTTATTGCCGGTAAAAAGCTGGTGGACAATGCAACCCGTCGGAATTTTGTCAGAAATACGGTGGTGCTGGTCAAACCGGTATCCTCGAAACTCGATATCAAGGGGTTTGAAGATTTGGCAAAACCGGATATTCGCATGATTGCGATTGGCAATCCCAAAACCGTGCCTGCGGGAAGATATGCTCAGGACGTGCTTCAGACACTGAAACTCTGGGATAAAGTCAAAGGCCGGCTGATTCTTGCGGAAAATGTCCGACAGGTTCTGGACTATGTGGCTAAAAACGAAGTGGATGCCGGCCTGGTTTATGCGACCGACGCCAGTGTCAGAGCAGCTGATGTATCCGTTATCGCCAAAGCGCCTGAAAGCAGTCATCAACCGGTTGTATATCCGATCGCCATGGTGTCCGGTTCATCTCACCCGATACAGGCGAAAGCCTTTATAGAGATGATATTGTCGGATGATGGGATGCGCATTTTACAAAAATACGGGTTTGAAAGCACCCGGTAATTCCCTCATGATCGGAAGAGATAATTCCAGTTCGCATTCAAACTGATACCTTTGTCAGCTTCGCTGTGCCGCGATTCGACGTACTGAATGTACAGTCTCATCGCTGCTCGCTTGCTTTCGCGGTCTCAGTCCGAATGC
>LKPX01000038.1 GCA_001443525.1 Desulfobacteraceae bacterium RAAP-1
TATTTTCTGTATCAGACCCTGGTGGGCGCCTGGCCCATCGGACATGATCGTCTGCTGTCCACCCTGCTGAAGGCCGCCAGAGAGGCCAAGGTATATACATCGTGGATGGATCCGAACCCGGTTTTCGAGGAAGCCCTTCGGACGTTTGCCGGGGAAGTGACACGGCAAACGGATTTCACGACGGACCTGTCGGCGTTTCTGGAATTACTGGCCTGGCCCGCGGTGGTTGCATCTCTTTCCCAGACACTGATCAAGTGTACAGCGCCGGGGATGCCGGATATTTACCAGGGAACCGAGCTTTGGGATCACAATCTGGCGGATCCGGACAACCGTCGATCGGTTGATTTCAACCTGCGCCGCCGGCTTCTGGCCGAAATCGGCACGCTCTCAACTGCCGAGATACTGAGCCGGCACGCCGAAGGGTTGCCAAAGCTTTTTCTGCTGCAGCGGGTGCTGTCGGTTCGCGGGCGGTGCGCCGAGGCTTTCGGACCAAAGGGGGCTTACCAGCCGCTGGCTGCCAAAGGAGAACGCTCCGACCACCTGCTGGCATTTATGCGCGGAGGAAAGGCGGTGACTTTGGCGCCGAGGTTGTCCATAGGTTTGAACGGCGACTGGAAGAATACCATCATTGAACTTCCTGCAGGAAACTGGGAGAACGTATTCAGTGGCGGACACGTCAACGGCGGAACACAGATGCTGTCGCAGTTGCTATCGCAATTTCCGGTGGCGATGATGATAAAGGAGGAATGAGCCCAATGATCCGGAAGGGTTCCCCTCTGGGACGTATGGAACCGGGGCCAAATCAGCATGCCTTAATTGAGAGCACATTTTACAGCTTCGTAGAATGTTCGCAGCGCGTTTCGTGCTGGAAGTGGCCGATGCGGGGTGATGGGCGCGCCACTGGTGCCCGACGCCATGAAGGCAACATCCCGCAAGTTATTCAAGCATACATGATTCTCTCTGACGATTATGATGCCTTTCAGCACTTCAGATCTGTGGGACATCCAGCAATTGCAGTATCCCGCGCAGCGGAATCCCCACCCAGTCCGGGCGGTTGTTCAGTTCGTAGGACAGCTCGTAAACCGCCTTTTCCAGAAGCAGTACTCTCAGCAGGACGCTCAGCTCATTGCGGTTGCCGGGAACAAACCTGGCCCCGCCGGCTTCCTTCAGATAACTTTTAAGAAACGCCGCGCTCACCCAGCGCTGCCAGAACTCCGCCCAGTACTCCATCTCCGCGGCGATCTCGGGAGTGCCCCCGTTTTCCTGCCGGCGAAGCAGCGTTGCATGGGCGGCATAGTGGAACGAGCGCAGCATTCCGACCACATCAAGCAGGGCGGAGCGCTTGATGCGCCGCTCCGTGATGGGGCGGGCCGGTTCGCCCTCAAAATCAATGATGATGAAATCGTTTCCCGTGAAAAGCACCTGCCCGAGATGGTAATCGCCGTGGCAGCGGATCCGCAGGACGCCGATTTTGGTTTCGAGCAAATCCTTGAAACGGTTCATCAGTTCCTTTTCGCGTTTTATGACAGTAACCGCGAGCGGGCGCAGATTCTCGGGCAGCCGGTTAAACTGTCGCCGCAGCAGAGGCAGGGCTTTGCCGACTTGATTGCGCATGGACTGGTACAACGCACGCTGGTAGAGCTTTGAGAACGTTTCGGGCTTGAATTCCGGCAGGCGCTGTTCGGATGCCAGGCATGCGTGCATTTCAGCGGTTCGCCGGCCGAGCAGGCGGGCGGATTCCAAATAACTTCCAATGAGCCCGATCGCTGCGTCAGACGGGGCCGTATCCAGCAGGTCAACGGAGAAAGCAGCCGGAAGCCCTAAAAGGGGTTGCCCCATGGCAGCTTCGAAGTAATGGCCCAACTGGTCCAGGGTGTAACTCCAGGCATCACCCTGGTTGATCACAAACCCTTGCAGGATGGCGATGGTCATCGGTTCATTCTGGTTCAGTCGAAGCTCGATCGCCCCGGCGGTCGGTGCACAGTACGGAAATCGTTTTTCGGTGAGCAACCGCCCGATTTCAAGATCCGGATTGATCCCCGGGGCGAGCTTGCGGATGAGTTTTAAGATCAGTTGGTCTCCAAACCGGATCGATGTGTTGCTCTGCTCTGCCCGCATTATCGTCGGCGACGGCAGTAGTTGGCCTTTTGTGAGCAGCGCGCAGAAGGCGCGCGTGGTGAAACCCCGCAATTGCCCACAGCGCCCGCGAATGACTCGTTTACGGGTCAGGACCGTCAACAGCGCCTGCCCAAAGGCCGCATCAGCCATCGCATCGTACAACAGAAGGGCCGAGTGCTTACCCCTGAGCTTGAGCCTGGCGATGACAGTTTCGGGATGCTCCCGCCACAGGAGATCGAACTGGTGTTCATGAGCCAGCGCCATCGGAACGGCATACATTTCCGTGTCGCCGGACAGATAGTCCACCCGCACCAGGGCAAGAGCCAAATGCTGGGATTCCTTCGTCAAAAAGAACATGTCCACAATGCCTGCCTTCTTGATCGGCCGTGCTTTACCGCCGAACCATCGGCTTCGGGTGAGAAAGCCGGGCAAAACCTCCTCTATTTGGACGTCGGCCTTGCCGTTGAAAAAATCTTTCTCTTCACAATCGGTCTCCACCACGGGGACGATTGTTTCCCCGGCTTGTGGCGGTGATCCCTCGGCAATCGTCTGCGGCATTGTCAGGTAGAACCAATAAAAGCTGTGAGGACCGAGCGACAGGAAGTACGGTGTTGTCTGGATGGGCGGAAAAGGGGATCGACCGAAAAGCTCCACCGGGATCATCCCCTGATATGCGGACAGATCCAGTTGTACATGCTGAACAAACCGTGACAGATTGCAGACAACCATCAGCCGTTCATTTTCATAACGGCGGACAAAGGCCAGGATGCGATAATTGTCGGGTGTGAGAAATTCGATGGCGCCACGGCCAAAAGCTTTAAATCGTTTTCGCAGAGAGATCAGACGCTTCATCCACCACAATGTGGAGTGCGGGTTGGCCTGTTGCACCTCCACGTTGATGACCTCATTGTGGTATTCCGGGGAGATGATCACCGGCAAGATAAGACTTTGGGGGTCGGCATGTGAAAACCCTGCGTTGCGGTCAGGGCTCCATTGCATCGGCGTGCGCACACCATCCCGGTCGCCGAGATAAACGTTGTCGCCCATGCCGATTTCATCACCATAGTAGATCACCGGTGAACCCGGCAGGGAGAACAGCAGCGCGTTTGCAAGTTCCGTGAGGCGCCGGTGATTTCCAAGCAACGGAAAAAGCCGCCGGCGAATCCCGAGATTGATCCGCATACGGGGGTCGTGGGCATAGACCTGATACATATAGTCCCGTTCTTCGTCGGTGACCATTTCAAGCGTCAGTTCATCATGGTTGCGCAGGAAGATCGCCCACTGGCAGTTTTCCGGAATGGCGGGGGTTTGATCGAGGATGTCTATAACCGGGAACCGGTCTTCCATGTGCAGCGCCATAAAAAGCCTCGGCATGAGCGGAAAGTGAAACGCCATATGGCATTCATCGCTGTTACCGAAATAGGCCACGGCATCTTCGGGCCACTGATTCGCTTCACCCAGGAGCATGCGGTTTCTGAATCTGGCATCCACATGCGCCCGCATTTCCTTCAGGAATTGATGCGTCTCAGGGAGGTTTTCGCAGTTAGTGCCATCGCGCTCGAAGAGATAGGGGATAGCGTCCAGCCGCAGTCCATCAACACCCATTTCATACCAGAAATCCAGCGTGGCGAGGATCGCCTTGCGCACACGGGGATTGGCGTAGTTGAGATCCGGCTGATGAGAATAAAACCGGTGCCAGAAGTAGGCGCCTGCCACGGGATCCCACGTCCAGTTGGACGTTTCAAAATCCTGGAAAATGATCCGGGCGTCCGCGTAGCGCTGCGGGGTATTGCTCCAGACATACCAGTCCCGCCAGGGACTTCCGGGCCTGGCGCGGCGGGCGCGCTGAAACCAGGCATGCTGATCGGAGGTGTGATTGACCACCAGTTCTGTTATCACCCGCAGGCCCCGGTGGTGGGCCTCCGTCAGGAATACTTTAAAATCCTTCAGGGCGCCGTAAGCGGGATGAACGTTGCGGTAATCAGAAATGTCATAGCCGTCGTCACGCAGGGGGCTCGGACAAAATGGCATCAGCCAGATGGCGGTAACTCCCAGGTCTTGCAGATAGCCGAGCTTTCGGGTGAGACCCTGGAAATCGCCCACGCCGTTGTCGGTGCTGTCGAAAAAGCTTTTGACATGCACCTGATAAATAATGGCGTCTTTATACCAGAGGGGATCATCGCTTATTTCCGCCACACTCCGAGCAATACGGGTCATCGTCTTTCCTTTACATAATGGCATCGAAATCGTGTTCAGGGGGAGCTGTCCATCATCAACTCCTGGTAAAGCGACAAATAGCTCTGTGCGGCTTTTTCCCAGGAAAAATCCATGGACATGCCATTGAACTGAACACGTTTCCAGATCGGCGGCATCCGGTAAACGCTCACGGCTTTTTGAATCGCCGCCAGAAAGTCCGTGGCATCTGCGTGTTTGAAAGCAAAACCCGTTCCATCGCCGGTACGCTCATTCACCTCAGATACCGTATCGTTCAGACCACCGGTGGCGCGAACCACGGGAACCGTTCCATATTTCATGGCATAAAGCTGGGTAAGGCCGCAGGGTTCATAGCGGGAGGGAACCAGAAGCATATCTGCGCCAGCCAGAATCTTTCTGGCCAATTCTTCATCAAAACGTTGAATGAATGCGAATGCGCCCGGATAGGGCTCACCTGCGCGTTGAAGCGATTGCTGCATCTCCCCGTCGCCGGTACCCAGAATGACCACACCCACCTTCAGGGATTCAATCAGCTCACTTAATATCGGGATGATCAAGTCAATCCCTTTTTGAATGTCCAGCCGGGAGACAATGCCAATGACCGGGCGTTCCATCAGGCTCTCATCCAGTTGACAGGCTCGAATCAGGGCGGCTTTGCAGATGCGTTTTCCGGTCAAGTCGTCAGGAGTAAACCGCGCGGGAATGAGAGCATCCGTCTCGGGGTTCCACATCTGATAATTGACACCATTCAGAAGACCGAACACAGAAGCTTGCCTGCTGCGAAGAACGCCATCTAACCCTTTTCCATATTCCGGCGTTTGAATCTCCCGGGCATACGTCGGGCTGACCGTGGATACAGCCCGGCTATAAACAAGCCCTGCTTTCAGCATGCTCCATTTTCCGTAAAATTCAAGTCCGTTCGGTTGATAATGCGACGCATCCAGGCCGGTCAAAGCAAATTTATCGCTTGAGAACAGTCCGGAGTATCCCAGATTGTGCAAGGTAAAAAGGGTTTTGATTTGGCGAAACGCAGGATCAGACTGCATATACGCCGGAATCAGGCCGGTATGCCAGTCGTTGCAGTGGATGATCTGGGGGGCAAAATCCCAGGAATGCATCAGCGCGACAACAGCGCGGCAGAAAAAAATGAATCGCTCGGCATTGTCGTAATAATCACCGTCAGCATTGCCGTAAAGATGAGGCCGGTCAAACATGTCTTCCCGGTCAATGACATAAATCGGAGCGGTATTTTCAAGCAACAGCTTGCGCACCTGAAAGGTCAGACGCTGAGAACCCAGTAATGTATTCAGACTGGGGAAAACCCGTTCGTGGCGCAACCCGTGTTCAAAAACCTGGCGATAGCCCGGCAGAATCACGCGAATATCCACATTCAATTCCCGCAGGGCATTGGGAAGACTGCCTGCGACATCGGCCAGTCCTCCGGTTTTGGCGAAGGGCGTGGCTTCCGATGCAATGAAAACAATGCGAAGCGGTGTCATCTTTACACCTCAAAACGTTGATTATTTCCATGAAACGTACAATTGCCTTCGATTGCTGTCAAGATGATTCAAGGAAAAAACATGGAAAACACCTGTTACAATAAAGGCATTCTGTCATCAAATATCTGCCTCCTGTCACTCAAGATGCTCTCGTAAAAAGTCATATATGACCACAGGTAAAATATGACCTTTCTAAAAGGGTGGTCACTGGTGGCTTATCTAACACATTTCTATGTGATTATTATTAAAAATCAAAGTATTGAATGATGTGATGCAGCGTGCTGAACCCTGGCATAATAATTGAAACTAAAAAGCTGATGAATCCGCGTTTTTACGAAGTTGTCAACTTTTATGAGGTGAACTATGGGAGATAACGATAGCACTCATGACAAAACTGAAGAAACCGATGCAAAGTTCCAAAGCTCTGATCGGCCATCCAGCTTCGAAAATATCAAAAATATTATTGCCGATAAGTTGCATCATATTGCAGATACGATAAACGAAAAGGCGTCGGACCCGGATGCGCAGTCCGGTATATCTCAGGGAAATCAAGTATCCGGGTGGCTGAACCATTCCGCCGAATATGTACGGCAATTCGACGGTGAGCAGGCAAATGCGAATGTCCGGGAATACGTGGGACAGAACCCGGGGCGCTGTCTCTTAATAGCAGGAGGAGTTGGTCTGATTATCGGAGCGATTTTGCGACGCAGGTAAGGAGGCGATTCTTTCCAATGAACAGCAAAATGGTAAACAAGGAGCCTGCAACACAGCGCGAGTCCATAACCGACTTGTTGAAACAGCTTGCCAGCAACCTGAACGCGGCGGTTCACAACGAAATTGAGCTTGTGATCCAGGGAATTCGTGAAAAGGAAAGGACTGTTCGCAGCGGAGTCTTAATCATCGTGACAGGCGTGGCCATCGGTTTTGCCGCATTTCTGTCTCTTTGCAGTGCATTGTTCATCGAACTCACTGCCTATATGGCCCCTGTCTTTGCGGCCCTTGTCACGGGAGCGGTGCTTGCATTCATCGGCATCGTCATTACCGTCATCGGATACAGGCAATTGAAGAAAACAATCCCTAAAATGTAGATGACAATACAAGGAGGACAAGCAATGGCCGAAAGAGAGAACCCAGGGGATGCAAAGGAAGCGGATGCAGAACGCAGCTCCGATGATATACGCCGGGATATCGCTGAGGGAGAAGAGAGCATTTCCCAGACGGTTGCGCAAATCGGCGAATTTATCGAAGAGAAACTCAATTGGCGCGAATATGTGAAGGACTCTCCATACTTAGCGATAGGGGCTGCCGCCGGTCTTGGCTATCTTGCTTCAAGGATGTTCATAACACGCACCACGCCCATGGAGCGAGTCATGGGCGCTGTTGCCCGGGAAGTTCGCGGCTCACTTGATGGCGTGCTTGCAGGAGCCGCTGGCCCCGGCCTGATCAGGATGACCCTGCAGGATATTGCCACGAAGGCTGCAGCCAGTTGGATAAAGAAGGCTGTCTCGACAGATGCGGCAGGTGGGGGTGACGGGCCTCAACCCAGGACAGATCGTGATTCGACCATCAGCCCGGAAGTGGATACATCAACAAATATTTAAATTTTGACGACTTCGTAAAAAGCCCGCATGCTGCGTTGCGCTGCATCCTTCGTCGTTGCGGCGTACCATAAGTACGCCTCACTCCTTGCGGATTTGCGCGCCTTGCCTGCGAACTTTTTACAAAACCGTCCCAAAATCGACTTTTTACGAAGGCATCAATTTTGAGATAACATTTCATCTTTCTTAGGAGGATATCATGGAAGTCAAACACAAAAAACACGAGCCCCCCAAACAGCAAACGGCGGAAGAATCCGGCAGCGATAGTACTGCTGATCAGAGTACTCTGGAACATGGCGCCGAGGCTCTCGGACAAGCGCAGGAGACTGTAAATGATGTTTATGACAAAACAGCCCGGACGGTAAGCGAAACATATGGGCATGCGAAGAATTATAGCAGCAAAAATCCAGGAAAGACAATGCTTCTCACATTAGGGATAGGTGTGGGACTGGGATTTCTATTGGGTAAAAGCTCCCGTCGCTCGGGTATCACCGGCCGGTTCGCCCGACCCGTGGTCAACGCGATTTCAGACGTTGCTCTGGAGTTTTTCCGTTAAATCGTCATGGTGAAAAATAAGCTCGGTATTTAAGTGAGGTCTTATGTTCTGAACATATCTAAACAAGGCCAGGACGACTCAACAGACCCAAAAGGCATGAATGGAAAATCTCAAGAAAACCCTGAAGGCATCTCAGCACCCGGTCAACCTCGGTGGCGGGAAAGGGGCGCAATATTCCGTTCAACTATTGGAAAAAGCGCGCGCCGATACTGATACCGTCTTAAAGGAGCTTGAATCACAACTGGACGGTCTTAGCGAAGCGGAAGCCGACTCCCGTTTGAAGCAGGTCGGAACAAACGAAATTGCCCGGGAGAAGCGGCAATCGGCCCTGATGCGCCTTTTGAGCAACGTCAGGAATCCTTTGGTACTCCTGCTCCTGGCGCTGGGAGTGCTTTCCTATCTGACCGGTGACCTGCGGGCGATGGCGGTCATTTTCGTGATGGTGATTTTGGGCGTAGTGCTCCGTTTCTTTCAAGAAATGCGCGCTGATAATGCGGCTGAGAAGCTCAAGGCGATGGTCAGCAACACGGCGACGCTGGTGCGGGGCGGCAAGGAAGCAGAAATACCACTCAAGATGCTGGTGCCTGGAGATATCATTCGGCTGGCAGCCGGTGACATGGTGCCTGCGGATGTGCGGGTGCTTTCCGCCAAGGACCTGTTCCTGAATCAGGCGGCCCTCACCGGCGAAGGACTGCCTGTGGAAAAGAAGGCCGCCCCGGCCCCTGAAGACATTCAAAATCCGCTCGATCTGCCCAATCTCTGCTTCCTGGGCTCTAACGTGGAGAGCGGCGCCGCGACGGCAGTCGTCGTTCATACCGGGGAGCGGACCTACTTTGGCTCGCTGGCGGCCAGTATCGTCGGGCAGCGCCAGCTCACCAGCTTCGACAAGGGCGTAAACAAGTTCACCTGGCTGATGATCTGTCTCATCGCCGTAATGGTTCCGACGGTTTTCCTGATCAACGGCCTGATCAAACACAACTGGCTGGAAGCTTTCCTGTTTGCCATGGCGGTGGCAGTCGGGCTGACCCCCGAGATGTTGCCCATGATTGTGACCGTCAACCTGTCCAAAGGCGCCCTGGCAATGGCTCGAAAGAAAGTGATCGTCAAACGCCTGAACGCCATCCAGAATTTCGGAGCGATGGACGTGTTGTGTACCGACAAAACCGGCACGCTCACCCAGGGCAAGATCGTTCTCGAAAAACACTTGGATGCGCATGGCGACCCCAGCGAGAAAGTGCTGCATTACGGCTATTTGAACAGCTACCATCATACCGGGCTGAAAAATCTGCTCGACGAGGCGATCCTCGACCATGAGGAACTGGAAGAACGCCTGAAAGCGAAAGAAAAGTACCGAAAGATTGACGAGATTCCCTTCGACTTTGTGCGGCGCCGGATGTCCGTGATTGTGGAAGATGAGACAGGATTGAACACTCTGATCTGCAAAGGCGCTGTGGATGAAGTGATGCGTCAGTGTACCCGAGTGGAAGTCAAAGGAGAAATCATCGAGGTATTGCCCGAACACGACGCCAAACGCCGGCAGTTGGCGGCAGACCTGAACGGTCAGGGTTTTCGGGTAATCGCGCTGTCCTATAAACAAATGCCGGGTTCCTCTGATGAGCCGGTTTACTCGGTCAAGGATGAGTCGGACCTGATCCTGCTGGGTTTTCTGGCCTTCCTGGACCCGCCCAAGGACACCGCCGTAGAGGCTTTGAAACGGCTTCACGATCTGAACGTAAACGTCAAGGTTCTGACCGGCGATAATGAGATCATCACCGCCTACATCTGCAAGGAAGTCGGCATGCCGGTGGAGCATCTCCTGCTCGGCCCTCAAATCGAGGTGATGAGCGAGACGGAATTGGCCGACGCCGTCACAACCGCCAGCGTATTTGCCAGACTGGCCCCGGCTCACAAAGAACACATCATCCGCGCGCTCCAGAGCAAGGGCCATGTGCTGGGGTTCATGGGCGACGGCATCAACGACGCCCCGGCCTTGAAAGCTGCGGATGTAGGAATTTCGGTGGACAGTGCGGTGGACATCGCCAAGGAGTCATCCGATATCATTCTGCTGGAAAACAGCCTCCTGGTGCTGGAGCAGGGCGTACTGGAGGGCAGGCGGGTGTTTGGCAACATTATCAAGTACATCAAGATGGCGGCCAGCTCGAACTTCGGCAACATGTTCAGTGTCGTGGGGGCCAGCGCGTTTCTGCCTTTTCTTCCAATGCTGCCGATCCAGGTGCTGGCCAACAACCTCCTGTACGACTTTTCACAGACCACCATCCCCACCGACGAGGTGGATGCCGACTGGCTGACCAGGCCGCGCCAGTGGTCAATAGGCAAGATCCTGCGTTTTATTCTGTTTATCGGGCCGATCAGCTCGATCTTCGATTATGTGACGTTTTTCATGATGCTGCGTGTTTTCGACTGCTGGCACAACCCTGTTCTGTTCCACACCGGCTGGTTTGTGGAGTCACTTTTCACCCAGACACTGATCATCCATGTCATTCGCACCAACAAGATTCCATTTATCCAAAGCCGCGCCAGTTGGCCGCTCATTCTCACTTCCGTCATCATTGTCGCTGTCGGCGCCTGGCTGACGGTTTCGCCCCTGGCGAACACGCTCGGGTTTGTCCCGCTTCCGCCATTATACTGGCTGTTTCTGGCCATCATGCTGCTGGGCTATGCGATTCTGACACAGGTGGTGAAGACCTGGTTTATTCGCAAGTTTGGAGAATGATAGAGCGCTGACATCGGCATGATACCCTGGACTGTCATAAACGCGGACTGTGACCGCTTAAAGTGTAAACTCGAGAAAGGGCTTTTTGCATGACGGTAAAAAGGACATATATGACCATAGGTTAAATTTGATCTTTTTTACAGGAGTATCAACACAAGTCCTGTCAGTGCTTTTTTCACTGGTTGTTCTGATAAATCAAAAGGATGGATGACATAACGCCGAGTGTAGGAAAACTGGCACAATAATTGAGATATCGTAATGCTGAGGCTCTCGTAAAAAGCCGTCATTCCGTGGTTAAGAGATCGTTTCACATATTAAAAGGAGAAGAAAAATGAAACCCATCAAAATCGTTGTTGTTCTTATGGTTGTCATGCTCGGGTGTTTTACCATGGCATGTTCGGAGCATCGGATTTCTCGTGAGAGTGCTTACACTTCCGATTTAACTTCCCTGAATTATTCCCAGTATGGCAGACCGCCGATTCCGGTGAAAATCCTGCTGCTGATTCCGGACGAGTTTGATCGTTTCGAACTTCTCAGTAATTATAAGACCGGCGGCACCCGTTACACCCTTGGCCGGGATGCAGAACGGGAAATGAAAGAAGCCTTTGGGATCGAATTCGCCAAGGTTGAGGTACTGCATGTGCAAAGCGAAGACACTGCAATGGAAATGCTTTCTCCGAATGATCCGAAAAATGCCCAGGTGCGTGCCTACGATTATGTGGCGATACCTAAATTCCTGCACGCCGATTCCATGGAACGCCATGAGAAGTATGGATTTGAAATTGATCTTCAGGTGGAGTTTACCGCAATAGATGGTTCAAGCGTTACCATAAAAGGTCATGGAAAGTCCATGATCGAAATGTACGCACAATCGACACGGGAAAAAGGCGCCAACCTGACGCTGCAATATGCGGTTTCCGCGCTTCTGGACGGCATTGAAAAACAACGGGATTTTTTTCTGAACCGATGAACGAGCGTCTGAAGTTGGGCGATACTCATATCGCGTATCTGCCCAATCAATCACATTATTTTTTAAAGATAAATTCATAAGGAGACAGACCATGAAACAAAAGGCATATTCAGTTGTTTTCCCTGTTGCATCCGTTGTTGTAATAATGGCGTTTCTATCCGTTATCTTTCTCACCAATGCAGGTCTTTCTTTTGCGGCTGCAAAACACAAGAAGTCGTCGGCAGTTACCTCTGCCGTCACCTACACAGAGGCCCAGATCAAAGAGCTTCAGGGCGCGCTGAACATCACCGATGCCCAGAAAGAATTATGGAACAATCTTACTCAGGTAATGCGGGAAAATGCCAAAGAGATGGACGCGCTGACCCAGGGAAAAGTTGAAAACATCAAGGCCATGAACAGTGTCGAGCGTTTGAAATTCCACAGTGAAATTGCCGAAGCCCATCTGAATCAACTGAAAAAGTTCATCCCGCCTTTTGAGGCTTTCTACAACAGTATGTCAGATAAACAGAAGAATATTACCGATACGATATTGTGGACAGGGAAATATGGAAAACACAACAGGAAATAATCGGACAGTGTATAAAACTAACGGTTTTCGCAGACATGCGATTGGAATCCATCCAAGAATGGAGTGACTTTATGAAAACATCAGATATATGGAATTATAAATCCATGGCGGGCAAGATCACGATGGGGCTTGTCTTAGCTGCAATGATCGGCAGCATGGACGTGGCGTCGGCCCTTGAGGACCATGGACGATATCATGACAACGGTCCCAGAGGACGTGGATATGAACGCCACCATATGCGCATGTATCCCTATGGCTATAGAGAACGTGGATATGAGCGCCATCATATGTACATGTATCCTTATGGTCATAGAGGATATAGACACGGCCCGCCGCCGGTCATCTATGCACCGCCTCTGTATGCACCGCCGCCTATTATCTATGCACCACCTCCGCCACCTGTTATCTATGCACCGCCTCCACGGCCAGGCATCAGTATCTTTTTCCCACCCATCTTTATTCATCCCTGAGAGCGGTTTGAATGGCTTCAAATCGTACATTGCATTGACAAAGGATGCAGCGTAAGCGCTGCATCCGGACCATTTCCAACCATCTGCATCAATAAGTTGTCGTCCATTCAACGCCTTTTTCCTTTGCCGAAGAAAAAAGGCGTTTTATATCCCACTATTTCTTCCTGCAAAGCGTTCTGCCTTTGCCACAAAAAAAAATGATGTCTTAAATCCCCCTGATATCGGTTATTCCCCCCAAATAGGTATTGACTTTTTCACAAATCATGCAGTATTGGATTCGTAAATGCTGTTTTAAAAATTAAAATGTATTTTTAAAAATGACTACAGAGGTGCTGTTGATATCTACCGTCCATAGTACTGCAAGACGGTATGACAGCAATATTTATTACAAAGAGATAGTATCTTATCCATTCGATGAGATACTGCAGGTGAGTGGGAAAGGAAATGGGATATGAAACTCCATGTGGCGATGTTGATTGGTGCGGCTTTATTCGTTGCGCCGCTGATGATGATTCCCGGTACAGTTATGGCGGATGAAGAATCCAAAAACGGCCAGACATTGCCATATGAGATAGAGCCCGTCACCGTGTATGCTCGGGATGCGACGGACAAAGAGCTGTTTATGTCGCCTCTGGATGTGCTGGCGCCGACCAACGAAGAAACCTATACTTCAAAAAGCATCAAGACGTTTGGCAGACAGGGCAATATCAATGTATTCAAGGTCATTGAAATGTCGCCATCGGTCAATTATACGGCTGTGGATGCTCTTGGCACCAACGAAAACGGATTTCATGACTCCATCCGAATCAGAGGCAGGAAACAAACCGGGCCCGGCGGCGTCAAGTCCTATGACGGCATACCGATAAGTGGTAATCCCGGTGGCGGCAAAACAATTTTTGATATGGAAAATATTGAAAGCGTGGATCTGTACAAAGGCTATATCCCGGTGGACAAAGGGCTTGGTTTTTCAAATCTTGTCGGCAAAGTGGATATGAATATCAAAAGGCCTGAACATACATTGGGTGCGGATTTATCTCAGACGATCGGAAGCGACCATCTGTCCAGAAGTTTTCTGCGGCTGGATTCAGGCGATATAGGTAACGTTTCCGTTTTTGGTTCCTTTTCAGAGACAGCGAGCCAGAAATACAAGGGCGACGGTACTCTTGAGCGTTCAAACGAAGCCCTGGGAGCTGTCTGTAAACCAAACGATCAGATCAAGGCGGAGTTTTTTTTCACCCACAACAAGGACAAACACCATAACTACTACAACCTGACTTATTCTGAAACGCAAAATATAGCACAATACTTCAATAAAGATTTCAATACAAACATCGCCAGCGTGAATTATTATGACTACAACAAACAGAATTTTGAAGATACGGCGTTTCTCGGCTATATCGAAGATGCGGTGACATCGGACAGCAAAATTTCGCTGAAACCTTATTATCTGCGCGACGACGGTGAGTATTCGTATGCGTCGGGGAGCAATGTCATCAAATGGAATATCAACCATGAAGTATTCGGAACGATTCTGAAATACGACAAAAGCTTTTCAAAAGAGCTGAATGCAAAAGTGGGATATTGGTACCATCGGCAGCTTCCCCCGGGACCGCCGGTGGATCAGGAGAAATATACGGTCGGCGCCAACGGGTTAACCTACGCCGGATATGCCGTGCTGGCCGATAACGATTATCACGATTTCAATTCACCGTTCACCGAGGCTAGCGGACAGATCGGTAATTTCATATATTCCGCCGGAGTTCGATATCTGAATTTCAAGTTGGGAGCGATGAAAAGTTACACCAACGGTACAAGCGCCGCCACAAGTCAGGATTATAATACGGCGATTGCGACCGGCAAACTGGATCCGTGGGCGAGTGTGGACGCCAAGTACTTCAGGGAATGGCTGCCAAGCGCCTATGCAGGATACAATATCACACAGAATACGACAATTTACACCGATTACACACGAACATACGGCCTTGACGTCAATCTGTTTCCCACCTATGTTCAGCAGCGCGCCAGTTTTGTTTCGAAGGGTGTGACGCTTCAGAATCTGTGGGATGAGCTCAAACTTGAAACATCGGATAACTTCGATGCCGGAGTCAAATACAAAATCGGTGAAATATGCTTGAATCCCAACGCCTTCGTTTCTCTTGTCAAAAACAAGCAGGCACGAATCTACGACGCTTCATATAACGTCACATATCCGTACAATGCGGCGGATGCCATGGCATATGGCGCTGAACTCGCGGCCAGCGGCCCCATTTCAAAAAACGTGGATTTTCTGGTGGGGCTGTCCTACAACAAATTCTATTTTACGGATGATTTGCAGACAGCATCCAAAAGCACCATTTCATCGAAAGGCAATCAGGTGCCCGATGCGCCGGTATATATGGCGAAAACAGCGTTGACATACAAGATAGCGGACATTGCGCTCACGCCATCTGTTAAATATTTATCCTCAAGATACGGTGATGTTTTGAATAAAGAAGAAATAGGCGCCTCCGCGATCGTGGATTTCGATATTTCATACGAGATAAAAAACATCCTTGGCGCAAAGTCTGCAGAATTCCGAATTACTGCTGCAAACCTGTTTAATGAACGATATATTTCCGCCATTAATACAGCGGACGATGCGCTGGCGGCCACCAATACGGCTGCGACATATCAAACCGGTGCGCCTCTTGGGATATATGCCAATGTCAGCCTCAAATTTTAACGGCTTCGTAAAAAGTCGATTTTTAGACGGCTTCGTAAAAAGTTCGCAGGCAAGGCATGCAAATCCTGAGGAATGCAGCGTACTTGTCGTACGCTGCAATGACGAAGGATGCAGCACAACGCAGCATGCGGACTTTTTACGAAGCCGTCAAGCTTCTTCCCTTAATGTTCAGCTTCCGTAAGGGCAATATCTGTTCAACCCCAGCAAAACGGATGGTCCGGCAACGGTGACGCCAAAGAAAATGGCAGGCTTTTTGATAGACAGCTCATCAATGGTTCCGTTGACAACGATGCTTCCTGTCACCACCGCAAGATCGCACCATGCAATGTTCTCTTGCGTCTGGTCCGGCCCCTGTATCAGGACGCCGAATTTCATTTGTCCGATATTGTCTTTATCGAGATCCGTGGCCCTTATCTCGAAAACCCCGGACAAAGCCTGAATCATCCTGGGTTGAAAACCAATCATAGCTATTCGGGGAGTTCCAAAATTGCTTCGAATATATTCGGCAAGGTTTGATGCACAAAGAGGCGGTGAGGTATCTTTACAATGAATGGTTTTCCCGGCCAGGCCCAGATGCCGCATCACGGCATTTATCGTTGCGATAAAAACCGCCCGGTTACGGTTGTCGGTCAGGGGCAGAGCAAATACCTCGTTCAGTGTGCCGGAAAAGGCGCCGGGAGTATCCGTAAAAGCCTGGCCTCGACAACCCAGGATTTCCGCTTCCAGAAGGCGCTCCCGACCTTTGACCAGAGGGTAATCATGATCTTCAGGGGTTCCGATAGCCTCTTCTATTGTCAGATTCCGAACTTTTATCTGAACCGGAATATCTCCCAACCGATTTTTTTCAATCAGTCCGAGCACCTGCTCTTTAATGATGGTTAAAACATTCACAATATATCCTCAGTTTTTTAAATCCGTTTTAACCATACGGACACATCAAGTTCCATATGGATGATGTTTATATCATGTATTTTATGTTTATAAATGTCAAGAAATGGTTTGAAATGATATGTCATGGTTGTCCCCAAAATGTCCTTGACTGAACCTGCGGCAGGTGCTAACTGCAAAAAATAGTTTTTTGTCGCCCGGATTGTCTTTTGAGCCGGTACCAGAAAGGTAAATTGCTGCTGTGTTCTGGCCTGACTTTCTACGAATACCGGGCTTCGAACCTAATCAATAACGCTTGATTTCAGGAGAATGAACCATGAAGAAAATGTGCATGTTTTTCGTTTGCGCTGCTCTTGCGGTTGCTGTTAGCGGTTGCGGTATGGCAACCATCAAACCCAATTACACCACCACCAATCCCGAACTGATGCGTATCGGTGGAGAAATGCCGGGCAATAAGGAACCGGAAGTCATCAATATGGGTTCATACTGTCTTAAGGTAACCGATAAATGGAAAGCCGACGGAAAAACGCCGGATGGCCAGCCCATCTGGACCAAAGACAGTTTTCGGGAAGCCATTCCTTGTAAGTAAATTCATGACAATGATGACGACTTCGTAAAAAGTCCGCATCCTTCGTCGTTGCGGCGTACCCAAAAGTACGCCTCACTCCTTGCAGATTTGTGCGCCTTGCTTGCGAACATTTTACGAATCGTCCAAAACTCAACTTTTTACGAGGGCATCAATGATACCTAAACTAAAAAATTCAACGCTGTTTCATGAACAATGCTACGTCGGTGGAAAATGGATCGATGCAGACTCAAAAGCGGCGATGGTTGTGACAAATCCTGCGGATGGGTCACGTATCGGAACCGTTCCGGAAATGGGAGTTGTGGAAACCCGCTGCGCCATTGATGCCGCATATGCGGCATGGTCGTTGTGGCGGGCCAGAACTGCAAAGGAACGAGCTGTCATTTTACGGCGATGGTATGAGCTGGTCATGGAAAACCGCGAAGATCTGGCTGCTCTGATGACGGCGGAACAAGGCAAGCCGATTGCGGAATCCAGTGGAGAAATCGCATATGCCGCATCCTTTATTGAATGGTTTGCTGAAGAAGGCAGGCGAATTTACGGCGATGTCATTCCTTCGCACCAGAAAGAAAGCCGTATCGTGGTTATCCGCGAGCCTGTAGGCGTTTGTGCCGCTATTACGCCGTGGAATTTCCCTTCAGCCATGATTACCCGAAAAGCGGCTCCAGCCCTGGCTGCAGGCTGCGTCATAATTGTAAAACCTGCAAGCCAGACGCCCTATTCGGCATTGGCGCTGGCGGAATTATCGCATCAGGCGGGCATCCCTGCAGGTGTATTCAATGTGATTACCGGAAAAGCATCGGTTATCGGTTCAGAACTGACAAAAAGTCATCTGGTGCGAAAGCTCAGCTTCACGGGTTCCACAGAAACCGGAAAACTTCTGATGCGGCAATGCAGCGACACTGTCAAAAAAATATCTTTGGAGCTTGGCGGCAACGCGCCTTTTATCGTGTTTGACGACGCCGATATCGACGCAGCAATCAATGGCGCCATGGCGTCCAAATATCGTAATGCAGGCCAGACCTGCGTGTGCGCCAACCGGATTTTGCTCCAGGATGATATTTATGATCAGTTCGCCGCCAGATTGGCGGATAAGGTGAAAACATTGACTGTCGGCAGCGGCTTTGAACCCGGAATCACGCAGGGGCCGCTGATCGACATGAACGCTGTGAAGAAAGTGGAGCAGCATATTCAGGACGCTGTCTCCAAAGGCGCGAAAATTCTGACCGGCGGCAAGCGCCACGCAAAAGGCGGAACTTTTTTTGAGCCGACCATTTTAACCAATGTCCAGCCGAATATGGCGATTGCCGAAGAAGAAACTTTCGGGCCTGTTGCGCCGTTATTCCGTTTTAAAACTGAACAGGAAGCCATCCATATGGCCAATGACACCGAATATGGTCTTGCCGCATATTTTTACTCCAGAGATATCGGGCGGATATGGCGGGTTTCTGAAGCTCTTGAATATGGCATGGTAGGCATCAATACTGGCGTTATTTCCACCGAAATTGCGCCTTTTGGAGGTGTAAAGCAGTCCGGCATGGGGCGGGAAGGATCCAAATATGGTATTGAGGAGTACTCCGAAATCAAATACCTGTGTATGAGCGGTATTTGATATAGAGACCGGTGTTAAAAAAAGGATTTTCAGATGCTTGTTCGCGAAAAAGCATCTGAAAATCCTTTGCTGTTGCAGCGTACAGAGCAGATACGCTGCAACAGCGAAGGATTTTATTTTTCACGAAGCCGTCCGTGTTCTGCTTTCGATATCCGGCAGAAACGCCGCCAGCAGTCCGATCAGTGGCAGGAAAGAGCACAGGTGATAGACATAATCGATGCCGCGGACGTCGGCCAGTTTTCCCAGCACCGCAGCGCCGATACCAGCCATACCGAAAGCCAACCCGAAAAACAGTCCGGATACCATCCCCACCTTTCCGGGAAAAAGTTCCTGCGCATATACCAGAATCGCCGGAAACGCCGATGCCAGAATGAGTCCGATGACTAAGGTCAGAGGGCCTGTCCAGAACAGCGTTGCATAAGGCAGCGCCAGTGTAAACGGCGCCACCCCTAAAATGGAGCCCCAGATCACGCGCTTGCGTCCGATGCGGTCACCGATAGGGCCGCCCATAATGGTTCCCAGTGCTGCGCCGAACAGAAAAACAAACAGATGAATCTGGGCGGACTTTACGGAAAGGTGAAATTTACTGATCAAATAAAATATGAAATAGCTGTTCAGGCTTGCCAGATAAAAAAATTTCGAGAATATCAGCACCATTAAAATCAACACCGGCCATATCGCCGTCCGGGCGGGTATTGGCGACGGCGTGGATGTCTTTGTATGCACCTGTCGTTTTTCACGCAACTGCCAGCGTTTATACCAGTTGCCGATTTTCCACAAAATCATGATGGCCAGCAGCGCAGCCAGAGAAAACCATACGATGCTGTGCCGGCCTTGCGGAATGATAATCAGCGCTGCCAGCAGGGGGCCCATGGCCGTTCCTGCATTGCCGCCAACCTGAAAAATGGACTGCGCCAACCCGTATTGACCTGCGGAAGCCATGCGTGCGACTCTCGATGATTCTGGATGAAAGACTGAAGACCCTGTACCTACCAGGGCGACGGCTATCAGCGACATGCCGTAAGTCGGCGCCATTCCCAGAACGATCAGTCCCGCCAGCGTACATCCCATGCCGATGGCCAGGGAATAGGGTTTGGGATGGCGATCCGTATATAATCCGACGGCAGGCTGCAGCAGAGACGCTGTGATCTGATAGGTCAATGTAATCAGACCTATTTGTGTAAAACTGAGTGTAAATGCCTGTTTTAGCATAGGATAAATTGCCGGAATCAGCGACTGAATCATATCGTTTAAAAAATGAGAAACACTGATGGCTCCCAGCACCCTGAGGCCGATTTTTTCAGCGCCGACAGTGGAGTTATTCCGGGTATCACGATGATTTTGCATGATAATTTCCTTATAATCCCAAAAGCAAAAACCGCCTGTGGAGTTTTATCTCTACAGGCGGTCACTATCCAAAAAACTGGTCGGGGCGAGAGGATTTGAACCTCCGACTCCCTGCTCCCAAAGCAGGTGCGCTACCAGGCTGCGCCACGCCCCGAACTTTGCGTGTATCTATCACGATTTTGACGCTCAGGCAATACATAACTGCATTCTTTCCATTTTCAGGATAACTGCCAACAGGGTTTGATTATTCAGGCTGAAAAATGTACAATAGCCGCCCAAAGAAACATAAGCGTATCAACAGAATTCTCGTAAATTTATAACGATTTAAAAAAGAAAGGGATTTTGACACATGCAGCGAACATTGTCCATCATCAAGCCAGACGGCGTTTCACGCAATCTTATTGGGGAAGTCGTCCTGCGCCTTGAAAAAGCGGGATTGAAGATCATCGCCATGAAAATGCTTCACATGACCCGCACCCAGGCGGAAGGCTTTTATGCCGTACATAAGGAAAGACCTTTTTTCTCCAGCCTTACCGAATTCATGTCTTCCGGTCCGGTTGTCGTCATGGTACTGGAAGCCGAGAATGCTATCGCCCGATATCGGGAGCTGATGGGCGCCACCAATTTCAAGGACGCTGCTGAAGGCACTATCCGAAGACTGTTCGCGACAGATATCGAAAAAAATGTCGTTCACGGTTCGGATTCGCCGGAAACCGCGGCATTTGAAATCGGCTATTTCTTTAACAGCTTTGAAATCGTATAACGTTCCCGTGAGCGATCAGCTCATGACGATGCCCTTTTCTACCGCCGAAAAGATCCGCATGGATCATATTGCCATTGTTCTTGTGTGCCCACGATTTCCGGAAAATATCGGAGCCGCCGCAAGAGCCATGAAAAATATGGGCATCCATCGGTTGATTGTCGTAAAACCCGAAAACTATGATCTGCCGCGGGTGCTGAAAATGGCGACCCATGTGGCCGCCGATATCATCAGCAATGTGAGGGTTACCGAAAGCCTGAAAGAGGCGCTTTCGGATTTTCATATGGTGATTGGCACCACCGCCCGTCTGGGCGGTGAACGCGGGGTGGTACATCCGCCGGACGATATTGCCCGGCGGCTTATTCCGATCTCTCAGGAAAACAGCATCGCCGTTGTTTTTGGACCTGAGGACAGAGGACTTTCCAATGAAGACATCCGTCTCTGTCACGAACTGGTCAATATTCCAACCGCCGATTTTTCCTCGTTGAATCTGGCGCAGGCTGTCATGATCCTGTGCTATGAACTCTTCACGGCCGGCATTCCTGAATCCGCGGTCAAAACGCCCCGGCTGGCGACCCGTCACGAGCTGGACGGCATGTATGACCAGCTCCGGGATGTGCTGGTGCGCATCAACTACATCAATCCGGAAAACCCCGATTACTGGATGAACAAAATCCGCCATTTTTTGACCCGGATGCAGCTCAGAGCCGGAGAAGTCAGCATTATCCGGGGTATCTGCCGCCAGATCGACTGGTATGGAGAAAAACGCCATATCACTGAAACGTTTCCATCATCATTTGCTGGTCTCGTAAAAAATCAAAAACCGGACGGCTTCGTAAAATGTTCGCAGGCAAGGCGCGCAAATCCTGAGGAGTGAGACGTACTTATGGTACGCCGCAACGACGAAGGATGCAGCGCAACGCAGCATGCGGACTTTTTACGAAGTCATCATCATTTGCTGCCGCCCAGAATTCCCTGAACAGCTTTCAGGATATCCATCGGCAGCGCCACGATTTTGGCGTTGGGCGATATCGCCAGGCTTTTATAGGCTTCCACATATTTTTCACCCAGCAGATAAATGGCTGGGAGCTGGCGGTCGCCAATCGCATCTGAAACCCGCTGAATGGCTTCACGCGTTGCATTGGCCATGATGACTTTGGACTGGGCATCCCGCCGCGAGGCTTCCAGTATTCCTTCCGCTTCCTGAATTCGGGCTTCCTTGGCTCCTTCGGCATTTAAAATGGCCGCCGCCTTCTTTCCTTCGGCTTCGGTGATGGCCGCCCTTCGGGATCGTTCGGCGGACGCCTGTTTTTCCATTGCCTGCTGCATGGTCGCTGAAGGTTTGATATCCTGTATCTCAACGGTCTTGACCACAATGCCCCAGGCCGATACATCATCTGAAATTCCGGCCTTGAGCTTAGACTTGATGAGTTCCCGGGAGCTGAGCGCATCATCTAAATCCATTTCTCCGACGATGCTGCGCAGCGATGTCTGAATCAGATTCACGATAGCGAATCTGAAATCGTCAATCCCGTAAACCGCTTTCTGTGGATCGATGACATTGATAAAGGCGATGGCGTTGGTCATGATCACGGCATTGTCTTTAGTGATCACCTCCTGAGTGGGGATATCCATGGAAATATCCTTGGTGATCACCCTGTAGGCAATGGCGTCCAAGTACGGAATCACAAAATTCAGCCCCGGATTCAGGGTCGAGTGATATTTGCCCAGACGCTGCACCACATGCTTATAGCCCTGGGGGACAATCCGAACCCCCAGAAACAGTGTCAGTATCACCAGAAACGTTAAGATGGTAATAACGGTCAACCCTCCAGACATGGTATTCCCTCCTGTAGTTATTGTTTATTCACTTTCAGTACATGCCCATCAATACCTGAAACTTTAGCGTTGTCGCCGAGCGCCAGTACATCGGAACTCGTGAAATCCCATTCATCAGCGCCCAGAACCGGCAGAGTGAAGCGGATTTTGCCTTTTTCCACGGGTGATGTATTGGATTTGATTACCATGCCGGTCTCGCCGAGGATGGCTTCGTGAGACATGCCGGCGGTGGTTCTGTCAATCATTCTGGGTTTTAGGAGACGAAACCAGAGGAACGTAAACAGCACGGAAGCCGCTGTCCAGATAAATAACTGGGCGCTGAGAGAAATCCCGGGAAACCCCAGCAGAACCAGACTGACAAAGCAGGCGCCCAGACCAAACCATATAATGGTAAATGATGGTATAAAAAGCTCAACGCCGATCAGGACCAACCCAAACGACAGCCAGTACCACCACAGAATTGTCATGTCCGCCATAAATCTCCTTACACTTGACGACTTCGTAAAAAGTCCGCTTGCTGCGTTGTGCGACTTTTCATCATTCGTTGTGCCTGCACCGGGCGTTGGGGTAATAAATACCCTTCTTCCTCCCGCTCATGAACGAGGCAGGTTCATGAGCGGCTGAAAATCATCTTTCAGTGGATATGGCGCAGCACATAGTTCAATATGCCGCCATGCTGATAATAAGTGACTTCCACAGGGGAATCGAGCCGGGCCGTCACCTGAAATTCCACGATTTTTCCGTCTGGATGCCGGGCGGTTACTCGAAGCTCTTTTCCGGGTGAAAGATCGGCGGCGATGCCGGCAATGTCATAACGTTCCGTGCCGTTCAGCCCCAGAGATTCCTGGCTGTCACCCGGTTTGAACTGAAGGGGCAGCACTCCCATACAGATCAGGTTGCTGCGGTGGATGCGTTCGAAACTTTCGGCCAGCACGGCACGTATCCCCAGCAGCAGAGTGCCCTTGGCGGCCCAATCGCGTGAGCTTCCGGTGCCATACTCCCTGCCGGCAATAACCAGCAGCGGCGTCTGAGTCTGCCGGTATTTCATGGCAGCGTCATAGACAGACATTCTTTCGCCGGAAGTATCGGCATTGTCCGGAAAACACACGGTCCAGCCGCCGTCCACATCGGGAGTCAGCCTGTTTTTGAGGCGGATATTGGCAAATGTACCCCGCATCATCACCTCGTGATTGCCGCGCCTGGCGCCGTAAGAATTGAAGTCCGCCGGCGCCACATTCTGGCTGATCAGGTATTTTCCCGCGGGGCTTTGTACGGGAATGGCGCCTGCCGGAGAAATGTGATCGGTGGTGACGCTGTCGCCCAGAAGCACCAGAACCCTTGCCCCGCAGATATCCGCCAGAGGCTTGGCATCGGGGGTGATATTCTGAAAGAACGGCGGTTCCTTGATATAGGTGGAGGCGGAATCCCACTGATACAGAGCGCCTTGAGGAATCGGCAGCGACCGCCAGCGGCTGTCACCCTCAAAGACTGTGCTGTAAGCAGCTTGATACCCTTTGGCTGTCACACATTTCATGATTATGGATTGAATTTCCTCAGAAGTCGGCCAGATATCCTTCAAAAAAACGGGGGCGCCATCGCTGCCAATGCCGATGGGTTCGGAATCGAACTGGATGTCCACGGTGCCGGTAAGGGCGTACGCCACGACCAGAAGCGGAGAGGCCAGATAGTTAATGCGGGTCAGAGGATTAATCCGGCCCTCAAAGTTGCGGTTGCCGCTTAAAACGGATGCCACGACCAGATCATGATCTTTGACCGCCTGCGCAACAGGCTCCGGCAGGGGGCCGCTGTTGCCGATGCAGGTCGTGCATCCGAAAGCCACCGGATGGAAATTCAGCCGTTCCAGATAGGCCAAGAGGCCGGCAGCCTTCAGATAATCTACAGGGACTCTGGAGCCAGGCGCCAGACTGGTCTTGACCCATGGCTTTATCGTCAGCCCGCATTCCACCGCGCGTTTCGCCAGAAGGCCTGCACCTACCAGTACAAAAGGGTTGGAGGTATTCGTGCAGCTTGTAATGGCGGCGATAACCACCGAACCGTGATTCAGCCGAAAGACAGTACCGTCCATCTGAACCGGAAATCCTGACGGTGTCGGCAAAGCGCACTCGGAGGATGTATGCTCCGGCAGCGGACTGCCGCCTTCATGCTCCCATGTTTCGGTTTTTTTAAGGTGCTGGGGCTGTACACCACAGGTTTCCGCAAGCATTGTCTCGAAAAGAGGCTTCATCTGTCTCAAAGGCAGTCTGTCCTGAGGCCGCTTGGGGCCGGCGAGACTGGGTTCGACATAGTGCATGTCAAAAGTTACCGTGTCGCTGTAAACAGGCGCCTGCGATGTATCACTCCTGAAAAGGCCCTGCGTTTTAAAATAAGTTTCGATCAGTCGAACCAGATCTTCCGGCCTGCCGGTAAGCCGGTAATAGCTGAGGGTTTTTTCATCTACCGGGAAGAACCCCATGGTGGCACCGTATTCCGGAGACATGTTGGCGATCGTCGCCCGATCTTCGAGGCTGAGGTTAGAGACGCCCGGGCCATAAAATTCGACAAATTTGCCCACGACACCTTTTTTGCGCAATATCTGAGTGATATGCAGCACCAGATCCGTCGCAGTCGTTCCTGGCGGCAGTGCGCCATCCAGCCTGAATCCAATCACCTGGGGCGTCAGCAGATAATAAGGTCTGCCCAGCATGACGGCTTCAGCTTCGATGCCACCGACACCCCATCCCAGAACGCCCAGTCCGTTAATCATGGTGGTATGAGAATCCAGACCTACCAGCGTATCCGGAAATGCGATTTTTCCCATGGAATCTTCAGATACGCAGACGCCCCTGGCCAGATATTCCAGGTTCACCTGATGGCAAATGCCGGTTGAAGGCGGTACCACGCTGAAATTCTGAAAACTTTCCTGCCCCCAGCGCAAAAAAGTGTAGCGTTCGGCATTTCTCAAATATTCCAGTTCGGTATTTCGGGAGACCGCCGCATCGGAACCAAAACAATCCACCTGAACAGAATGGTCAATGACCAGTTCTGCGGGAATTCTAGGGTTGATGGCAAGCGGTTTGCCATAAAGCCGCTCTGCAGCATCCCGCATGGCCGCCATATCCACCACCGCCGGAACGCCGGTAAAATCCTGAAGCAGCACCCGCGCCGGCATAAACGGAACTTCTCCGGCAGCATTTCCGTCCGGTTTCCATGTCGCCATTTTTTCTATGTCCGCAGATGTCGTTAGAACGCCGTCTTCCTGACGCAAAAGATTTTCCAGAAGAATCCGGATGCAGTACGGAAGCCTGTCAATCCCTGAAAATCCGCTGTTATCAAGGTGGGACAAGCTGTGATAGGCAAATTGGCCTTCCGGGGTTTTGAGCATTCTTCGAGTGCCGAAGCTGTTGGTGCCTTGTGTCATAAAAAGCCTCCTGGAGCTGTTTCGATGGCTTCGCAAACGTTCAACTTTTGTGTTGCCACCGGCTTGTTTCGCTTTTACGAGCTTATTTGTTATAGGAAAACCGGTAATTCCAAGCGCCATTGCAGATTACAAACGATACAATGGCATTAATGAAAATACGCCTGTATTTGCCGACATATATCGAATACCGTGAAAAACGACAACAGATTTTGTTTTGCAGGTTGGCCGTCATTTCCTATTGACATGAAATCCCAAGTTGTCTATAGGCAGTCTTTTAATGTGTCTGGTTCATTAAGACCGTCAAAAAATGTGTTTGTGATACTATCACGTAAGGAGTTCATTTTGTTATGCAACTGAACAAACTGTTGTCTCAGCGGAAAGCCGATATGGTCAAACGCTGGTTTGACGAGGTCGTAAAAACATATCCGGGGGAAACAGCTCAGTTTTTAAAACGCCAGAAAAATCAATTTGCAAATCCGGTCGGAAGCACCACCCAAAACGGTCTTGAAGCCTTGTTCGATGTTCTGATTCAAGGAGGAGATTCAGAAGCGGTCAATTCCTTTTTAGATCCGATTATTCGAATCCGGGCACTTCAGAATTTTACCCCTTCACAAGCCACCTCCTTTATTCTATTCCTCAAAAACATCGTTAAAGAAAGCTTCCGAAAAGAAATTGCAGACCCTCAAGTCATGGAAGAATATCTGGAGTTTACATCCAGAGTGGATGATCTTTGTCTGACGGCGTTCGACATATACGCAAAATGCAGGGAAACCCTTTATCAGATTCAGTCCAATGAGATGCGCAACAGAACGTTCCGTGCATTTGAAAGGGCAGGTCTGGTCAAGGATATCCCCGATGAGGAGTCGCCATGTCTCAGGCCGGTGAAGCCGCCGGTCAGCGGCGACTGCAACACATGACTCGGCATATTCGGGTAAGTGGCATATCGTTATAAATAGGGCATTATATCGGCATGTCATTGTGTTACAATAATTTTTTCAGCATCTTGCAGAGGGTGCTTCCAGCAGATTCTGCAGGATCAAAGAGCGAGGTGATGGTCAATGAATGTAAAGTACATGTATTCCCTGTTGGCAGTAATCGTCCTGTTTCTGCTGGCCTATCTCGGTGTGGAAGCTGCGGGACTGAGAATGCTGTTCGGAATTGTCATACCTTATGTGGCGGTAGGCGTCTTTCTTCTGGGCGTAATCTACCGGGTCATGGGGTGGGCGCGTTCGGCGGTGCCATTCCAGATCCCTTCCACCTGTGGTCAGCAAAAATCGCTCCCGTGGATTAAACCCAACAAGATTGACAATCCGTTTACCCCGGGCGCAGTTGTCGTAAGGATGTTTCTGGAAGTATGCTGTTTTCGTTCGCTGTTTAGAAACACCCGCAATGCGATCAAAGAAGGAAAACTGATATTTGAGTGGGAAATCTGGTTATGGGTGGCTGCCCTTGCCTTCCATTACGCGTTTCTCACCGTGATCATCCGGCATATGCGGTTGTTCACGAATCCGGTTCCCGTCTGCATTCAGATGGTGGAAAAGCTTGACAGCTTTTTCCGCTTTGAAATTCTGACCAATACGATGCAGGTCGGACTTCCCGGATTCTATCTGTCCGGCCTGATTCTGCTGGCGGCCGTGACATTTCTGCTGCTCAGGCGAATGATGATTCCTCAGGTCAGATACATTTCACAGGCGGCCGATTATTTCCCCCTGTTTCTGATCTTCGGAATTGCGTTCACCGGTATTCTGATGCGCTATTTCACCAAGGTGGACATTGTAGCGGCTAAAGAACTGGCAATGGGGCTCGTGTCGTTTCATCCGGCCATCCCGGCAAGAGCGATAGGCGGCGTTTTTTATGTTCATCTGTTTTTTGTCTGCACGCTGCTGGCCTATTTCCCCTTCAGCAAGCTGATGCATATGGGTGGAATCTTTCTGAGCCCGACCCGAAATCTTCCGGGTAACAGCCGTGCCGTCAGACATGTCAATCCGTGGAACTATCCTGTCGAGGTTCATACCTACGAAGAGTATGAAGAAGAATTCAGGGAAAAAATGATAGAGGCTGGACTGCCAGTGGAAAAGGAGTAAGTAATGTCAGACTTTCCGAAACCAGATCAATTGTTGTCCAATATAGATCGCACGCCGCCCCGGACAGACTGGATGGATACCCCGGTAAATATCCGAAAGGGGATGTACTGTTATGCGGCAAACCCCAAGAGCGTTGAATACACACATCTTCCTTTTCCGCATCAGTGGAACCCGACGGATGAGGACTGGCATCTTCCGGAAAACTGGAAAGAAATTCTCCATGAAGGATTCAAAGTGAGGCTGGAACGATTTCGATCCTTCAAGATTTTCATGGATATCTGTGTGCGCTGCGGCGCCTGCGCGGATAAATGCCATTTTTTTATCGGAACCGGTGACCCTAAAAACATGCCGGTATTACGAGCGGAACTGTTGCGCTCGGTGTATCGAAACGATTTCACGCTGGCCGGAAAACTTTTAGGCAGGGTGGCTGGCGCAAGACCCATGACGATGGATGTCCTGAAAGAGCTGTGGTATTACTTTTTTCAGTGCACGGAATGCAGGCGGTGTTCGGTATTCTGCCCATACGGCATCGATACCGCGGAAATCACGATGATGGCCAGAGAGCTGTTCAATCTGATCGGCCTGAATATTGACTGGATTGCAACACCCGTGGCCAACTGCTACCGTACCGGAAATCACCTGGGTATTCAGCCCCACGCTTTCAAGGATATGCTCGATTTTTTTGTCGATGACCTTGAAGAGATTACCGGCATCCGGGTGGAGCCTAATTTCAATAAGAAGGGCGCGGACATTCTCTTTATCACCCCGTCCGGAGATGTGTTCGCCGATCCGGGAACCTATACCTGTATGGGATATCTGCTGCTGTTTCATTATCTCAAAGAAGTATATGGTCTGGATGTCACCTGGAGCACCTATGCCTCCGAAGGCGGTAATTTCGGTTCTTTCACATCTCATGAAATGATGAAACGGCTGAACTCCAAAATGTATGCCGAGGCCAAACGTCTGGGAGTCAAATGGATTCTGGGCGGTGAATGCGGTCATATGTGGCGGGTGATCAACCAGTACATGGGCACCATGAACGGACCTGCCGACTTTCTGGAAGACCCGGTGTCCCCCATTACGGGCACTCTGTTTGAAAACGCCAGATCCACCAAGATGGTTCATATCTCAGAATTTACCGCTGATTTGATCAAACACGGCAAACTGAATCTGGATCCCAGCCGGAATGACAATCTCATCCTGACATTCCATGACTCCTGCAATCCGTCGCGCGGCATGGGAATGCTCGATGAGCCTCGCTATGTCATTCAGAATGTGGCCAATCATTTTTATGAAATGCCGCCCAATACCATCCGGGAACAAACATTCTGCTGCGGCAGCGGTTCGGGGTTAAACGCCGGTGAAGATATGGAGCTGCGAATGGCCGGCGGCCTTCCCAGAGCCAACGCCGTCAAATATGTCCATGAAAAACACGGCGTCAACATGCTGGCTACAATCTGTGCTATTGACAGGGCGGCACTTCCAACGCTGATGGACTATTGGGTTCCGGGAGTGGGCGTAACAGGAGTTACGGAGATGGTGGCCAATGCGTTGATTCTGCCTGGTGAAGGTGAAAGAACGACAAATTTACGCGGAGAACCGCTGCCAGGAATGGAGGATGAATAATGAATGACAGGAAATATATCATTGCGGGATTGGTCATTTTTATTGCCATATTTACATTCCCTTTCTGGTATAATCTGGGGAAGGCCTCGCCCGGACCGGATATCAAATTGACTGAAAAAGCCAAGGCCGCCAAACAGTGTGTGATGCCAACCGAGTACATGCGGGCTGAACATATGCATCTTCTGGATATCTGGCGGCATGCAGTGGTAAGAAATTCTGACAGGACATTCGTCAATGCCAGTGGTAAGGAATTTACCATGAGTCTTTCCAACACCTGTCTGGACTGTCACTCAAACAAGGCTGAGTTTTGTGACAAATGCCATGATTATGCTTCGGTGAGACCTTACTGCTTTGACTGCCATATTGATAATCCGAAGGAGAAAAAGTGATGGAAAGCAGCAGAAGACATTTCTTGACAATAGCCGGTCTTGCAGCGCTGGGGCTGGGAGCCAAGCCTGTCCTGAATGCGCTGGCCTCCGGATCTGCCGGTGAATTTACCGGAGGCGTCGATGCGTTTAAGCTCAAACCCAATGATAAGGCGCTTAAAGCCAAACAGTGGGCGATGGTTATCGATACGCGCAAAATCAAACAGGCATCCGATCTGGAGCCCATGATCGCTGCGTGCAACAAGATTCACAACATTCCCACTTTTGAAGATAAACGCCATGAAATCAAATGGATATGGGAAGATGAATATCACAATGTCTTTCCAACGGCCGAGAATAAGTTCCTGAACGACCGCGTTGAACATATCCCTTTTCTGGTATTATGCAATCATTGTGAAAATCCGCCCTGTGTTCGCGCCTGTCCGACCAAAGCGACTTTCAAGCGTGAGGTCGACGGCATTGTTATGATGGATTTTCATCGGTGCATTGGTTGCCGGTTCTGCATGGCCGCCTGCCCCTATGGCTCCAGAAGTTTTAATTTCACCGACCCGCGTCCGTTCATCAAGGAAGTCAACAAGGAATTCCCCACCCGGATGAAAGGTGTCGTTGAAAAATGCGATTTCTGCGCCGAACGTATTGATGTCGGACAACTTCCGGCCTGTGTGGAGGCATCCAACGGAATCCTGACATTTGGAGACTTGTATGATCCAAAGTCCAATGTCAGAGAACTGTTGAAATCCAATTTCACCATTCGACGTAAACAAAGCCTGGGAACAGAGCCGTGCGTTTACTATATCGTGTGAGGTGGTTATGCTTGAATTAGCCTTAAAAGGTAGTAAAAAATATTTTGGATGGATAATCGCGCTTCTGGTGCTTGTCGGCATCGGTTTCGGATTTTATCTGCACCAGTTAGACTACGGTTTGGGCATCACTGGAATGAGCCGGGATGTATCCTGGGGATTTTACATTGCCCAGTTCACTTTTCTCGTCGGTGTGGCCGCCGGGGGTGTCATGGTGGTGACTCCCTATTATCTGCATGATTACAAAGCATTCGGCAGAGTCACAATCCTGGGAGAATTCCTGGCGATTGCCGCCATCACAATGTGCCTGCTGTTTATCCTGGCGGATCTTGGGCAGCCCATGCGCATGTTCAATGTGTTGCTCTACCCGACGCCTACTTCCGTACTGTTCTGGGATATGATCGTGCTGAACGGTTATCTGTTTTTGAACATTGTGATCGGCTGGAACGTTCTGGAAGCCGAAAGAAACAACGTCCATTATCCCATGTGGCTCAAGCCATTGATTTACCTTTCCATTCCATGGGCGGTCGGCATTCATACCGTTACCGCATTTTTGTATTGCGGTCTTCCGGGAAGGGGTTTCTGGCTGACAGCGATCCTGGCGCCCCGCTTTCTGGCATCGGCTTTTGCAGCCGGACCGTCACTGCTGATTTTACTGTGTCTGTTTATCCGTAAATTCACTAAGTTCGATCCGGGCAAAGAGCAAATTCAGTCTTTGGCCAAGATCGTCGCTTACGCCATTTGTCTGAATGTTTTTTTCTTTTTGTGCGAAGTGTTCGTGGTGTTTTACAGCCAGATTCCCGAACACATGCTGCATCTCAAATACCTGTTTATGGGCCTTCATGGGAAAGCCTCTCTGGTGCCATGGATGTGGACTTCCATGATCCTGATGGTACTGGGTATCATTTTGCTGGTGAATCCGGCTACCCGTAAAAATGAGAATATCCTGGCGCTTGCGTGCGTTACTGTTTTTGTCGGCACCTGGATTGACAAGGGGCTGGGAATGATCTCCGGCGGTTTTGTTCCATCACCCATGGAGCACGTCACAGAATATGCGCCGACTCCACCGGAGCTGATGATTACGTTGGGTGTATATGGTGCGGGTTTTCTGGTGCTGACCATCTTGTACAAAATGGCCATCAGCGTCAAGGAAGAAGTGCGCTCCTGAAAAAGTCGTAAATATGTCAAGTTCATGATCGGAAGTAATTACCTCCGATCATGAACGTTTATAAGACCATTCGCCTTGAGCATACGGTCAAGCGGACTCGATACAGCGGAAATATCTTTTTCCATGACATGCGTGTAAATTTTCGTGACTTTAACATCTGCATGGCTCATTAATTCCTGACCACTCAGATATTGACCCCATTTTCCAATGCCGAAACGTATGGCAACCACCTCGTTTCGTAAAGCTTGCTTTGTGTCCACCGCCGCCGTCTTAACCGCTCCTCTATATCGCCTTCAATGATGATTTAAGCCCTGCTTTTCAGCTCTGGCTTATCACATTTGCATTGCTGCTTGATCGTTCTCTGTCCATGGTGCTGAGTACTGAACCAGTGTCAATTGAACGATGCGCAGTAAAAATGATGGGATAGTGTTGACACCACCCCTGTAATTCGCTACGACATGACTTGAATGCTATTGAAAACAGACAAGTTGCGAGAATCCCCGCCATGAGATTTCCTTACGGTATTTTTGATTTTAAAGAAATTGTCACGCAGCATTATTTTTACTGCGACCGGACGCAGTTTATCCGATCGATTGAAGATGCCGGCAATTATCTGCTGTTTATCCGGCC